>JAJLJS010000182.1:0-3805 GCA_033844545.1 Cyclobacteriaceae bacterium
AAAAGAAAAAACAAGCATGGCTTCAGAGAAAGAATGTCTTCTGCTAATGGTAGAAGAGTATTGAGAGCCAGAAGAGCCAAAGGAAGACATAAACTTACTGTGTCTGACGAAAAGACATTGAAGAAGTAATTCTTAGCGCTGGTTTTCGTATGTTCACGTACGAGTACAGTCCTTGCGATGAATTATCGGCTTACAAAATCTGAACGGCTACATGCCGAAAAATTAATCAAGGAACTTTTTCACGAAGGTTCCTCTTTTTTTTTGTACCCGTTCAAAATTCTTTTTTTAAGAAAAATTGAGCTGGCTGGTCAAACTAATCAGGTGCTTATTTCCGTTTCGAAGAAGAAAATCAAAAGAGCGACTGGAAGAAATCTAATCAAACGCAGGGTGCGGGAGGCCTACCGGATCAACAAACAAATCTTAGCTCCAAATGGAATTCTTTTGGGCTTTATATTTGTCGGTAATCCCGAAATGCCGTTTTCCGAAATAGAAATCAAAATGGCAAATGCCCTGGCAAAGCTCTCCAAAGAAATATCTGAAAACAACCATTCGCATGAATCCTAACATCAAAAAGCCATTTGTCTGGATCCCTTTGATCCTAGTTTTATTTTCTGGCATTTTGGCCTTTACTGTCAAAAATGACAAGCTCTTCGCCTTGGCTAAGAACATCGACATTTTTGCCACGCTGATTCGGGAATTGGATTCCTATTACGTGGATGAAATCGATCCGGACGAATTGGTGACCATTGGGATCAATGCCATGCTGGAAGAGTTGGATCCATACACCGAATATATTCCTGAGGAAAATTCCGATGAGTTTCGAATGATGACCACTGGGGAATATGCAGGGATTGGAGCTTTGATCGGAAATCGGGGTGAGGGGAATATGATATTAATGCCCTACACGGGTTTCCCCGCTCAAAATGGAGGGCTGAAAATTGCGGATTACATTTTAAGGATAGATAGTGTCAATGTAATCGGGAAACCAACCTCCCAAGTTTCTGAACTTTTAAAAGGTCCGGCAAACACCCCGGTAAATGTGGTGGTGAAGCGGGATAAGGATACGTTGTCTTTTGAGCTGGTTAGAAAGAAGATTTCCCTCAAAAATGTGCCTTTCTACGGGAAATTGGATGATAAGACTGGGTACATCAAATTGAGTGATTTCACCACCAATGCCTCAGTAGAGGTAAGAAATGCCTTGACTGCCTTGAAATCCCAAGGAGTTCAACAATTGATTTTGGATGTTCGAGATAATCCGGGGGGACTGGTCAGTGAGGCAGTTGAAATTGTTAACCTTTTTATCCCCAAGGGAAAAGAGGTGGTGAAGACCATTGGTAAGCTTCAAAATGTGAATTATACCTACAAAACCACCAAAACTCCTGTGGATAAATCCATTCCTTTGGTAGTATTAATCAATGAACGCAGTGCTTCTGCGGCTGAAATTGTCGCGGGAGCTCTCCAGGATTATGATCGGGCGGTATTGTTAGGTAGAAAATCCTTCGGGAAAGGTCTGGTGCAGACGACTATTCCATTGACCTATAATGCCCAGGTGAAAATCACCACAGCCAAGTATTACATTCCAAGCGGAAGATGTATTCAAGCCATTGATTACGCCCAAACCCGGGAAAATGGAGAGATAACGACTGTTCCTGATTCGCTACGGAAAGCATTCAAGACTACCAATGGCCGGGTTGTCTTGGATGGAGCAGGAATCGAGCCTGACGAATTGGTAGAGGAAGTGACATATGCGCCGATCTCTTACACTTTGGTTGCCGGGAATCATGTGTTTGATTTTGCGACCCAATACTTTTACAAGCATAAATCAATATCCAATCCGATGTCTTTTAAAATTTCAGATCAGGATTATGAAGACTTTAAAAAATTCCTGGTAGGGAAAGAATATGATTACACCACTTACACTGAGAAGTCAGTGAAAGATTTGGAGAAGTACGTGTCCAAAGAGCCATATTTTGATGAAATCAAGTCACAATTGGAAGCGATCAAGGCAAAAGTAAATCATAGTAAGGAAAAGGATTTGGATACACATCAAGCAGAAATCCGCAAAATCCTTAGTGAAGAAATTGTTTCCAGATATTATTTCCAGGAGGGTATGGTAGAAGCAGGTCTCGATGAAGATCCAGGTGTGGAGCTTGCAAAGTCTTACTTCAAAAATCCGGGAAAAATTGCTCAGACCTTAACTGCCTCTGTCAAATAAATGGCCTCGATCCTTTCCATAGAGACTTCTACTTCGATGTGTTCTGTGGCAATCCATGCTGACGGAAAGCTAATTGGGCTAGCCGAACTGGATCAATCCGGGGTGCATGCCGAAAAAATCATGGGTTTGGTGCTGGAATCTGTACATCAAGCCGGGATTGAATTGAAAGCAATTGACGCCATAGCCGTTTCTGAAGGACCTGGGTCTTATACAGGTTTAAGGATCGGAGTTTCTACCGCCAAAGGCTTGGCTTTTGGGTTGGACAAGCCTTTGCTTGGCATCAACACCTTACAGGCGATTGCTACAGCCGTTGGGGATTCCTGGGCTGACTTTATTATACCGGTCTTGGATGCCAGGAGAATGGAGGTTTATTATCAGGTATTTGATAAAGAATTTCAGTCGGTATCTAAGCTTGATTTTGAAATTTTGGAGGAAGACTCATTTGAGAACTATTTATCCAAGGGGAAGGTTGTTTTTCTGGGAGATGCAGTAGGCAAGGTGAGGGAAGTGATATCAGGTTCAAATGTTGAATATCGGGAAGAAATTAAGTTTTCCGCAAAGCATATGGGTGAGTTGGCTTTCCGGAAGTTTGAAAAAAGAGAATTTGAAGACATTGCCTATTTTGTACCGAATTATTTAAAAGAATTCAAAGCATTGCATTCCAAAAAGAATCCGTTATTAAGTCTATGAGTGAGATTGTCAATCGAGTTGCTTCAAGTTCCATTATTTCTTTAAACATGGAGGAATTTTATCCTCAGGAGGAAAGAGTGGTTTTTGACCTTAAGGATTTCCTTTTTCAAGAACTAATCTTGAAGGAAGAGGATTTTCGGAAGGGATTGAAGGTATTGGAATGGTCAGTTTTCAAGGATAAATGGGTTGCAGTTGACTGTTCAGCGGATGCGATTGTGCCAACTTGGGCATTTATGCTGGTCTGTACTTATTTGGAAAAAGTAGCCAAAGGGTATGTGGTTGGAGGTCTTGAAAATTTGGAGCAGCATATTGCCGAGGTCACTTTAGGGAAATTGAACGCGGAAGATTTTCGAGATCGCCCCGTGGTGATCAAGGGGTGTTCAAAAATTTCAATCCCACTTTTTGCCTATGGAAGGCTGATTTCTATCCTCCAGCCAGTCGTAAGGAGTCTCATGTTTGGAGAGCCTTGTAGTACAGTGCCACTTTTTAAAAAGGTAAAGTCCTGATTTTTAATCAGAAGATTTTTCAGGAAAAAAGTTTGAAATTTTTGTCTGGAAAAGATTTGTGTAATCCGATTCAGACTTCTATGTTTGCACTCCCATTCGAGAATATGTCTCGGAGGAAATTGAAAAACGGCAGGCAAAGGGGAGAAAAAAAGTGAAAAAAAATTCTCCTGATTTTTGTAAAAAAGAAACAAAAAACGATCTTTGCACTCGCTTTTGGGACAAGGGTCTCACAATCTCTTGAAATGTCAAGAGTCAAGTTCTTTGAAGTGATGTAAGGCGAAAAAAACCTGAGAAAGACAGGGCAGCTGTGATGAAGTTTAGTAGTCACGGCGTGTACAAATGATAATTTACAATGGAGAGTTTGATCCTGGCTCAGGATGAACGCTAGCGGCAG
>JAJLJS010000183.1:0-2486 GCA_033844545.1 Cyclobacteriaceae bacterium
AATTTATGGCTGAGCAAATTCTTAACTACGGGAAACCTGTCTACATCCTAGTTTGGGGATCGATGACGGATTTGGCGCAGGCCATTCATTTTTATCCAGAGATAAAGCCCCTGATTCGGGTATATTCAATCGGATCCTGGAACACCCAACAGGATCAAAAATCAAGGGATTATTTATGGAAATTCCACCCGGATTTTTGGTGGATTGAAAACAACACCACTTTTCGGGGAATGTATATGGGCGGGATTCAGGAAGATCCATGGGGCAATCGTTCTTTTGTGGAAAATTCGGTGAAGGATTTTGGTCAGATGGGAAAGTTGTTTTTTGAGAAAAAGCCGGATATCAAAATGGGGGATACGCCAAGTGTGCTGTATCTTCTTCATGGCAACCCGGAAGACCCGGAAGGGGGAAGTTGGGGAGGGTCTTTCCTTAAAAGTGGCGAAAGACTCAAGTATTGGACAGACAGGCAGGATCTGGAATTGATCGAAAATAATAGGCCGGGAGCCAAAACAGTCAACCGGTTTCGGCTGGAATATCTGAAGGATTGGAAAAACCGGATGGGTATTTTGAAATGAAAAATGGGTTAAAACAAAAACGGGAAGAGTTTCTTGCGAAATCTTCCCGTTTAATGAACTGGAAACCATAGCCTCCAACTCACTCCAAGCTACTGTTCAAAGACTTTTCCCAGTTGCCCAGGTCAAAATTCTGATGTCTGAAGCCTCCCCGAGGGGATTGTCCCTTTTTAGATACCAGTGTCACAGTTCTGCGGTTGCCCGTCTCAAACTTTTGTCACCAAAAGCTCCTTCCTGTCAGGTATCCTGAAATTGCATGGATTGCTTTTTCAGGGCCGATCTGTGGTAGCACTTCTGCGGTGTTCCGTTGCAAACTGCTGCGGCTAAGCAGTAGTTCCTTTGTGCCCGATTGCTTTGCTTCCGAAGAAGCTTTGCGGATTGATTCGCCTAATTTGTGTTTTTGGAGTTTCCTCTTTCAACTTTTGGCCAAAACCTCCGGTCTTTCACACTAGGATATTTGAAATTGTCCGAAGACATTTTCAAACTCAATCAAATCGTTGTTGGCACTTCTGCGGTGATCCGTCTCAGAAATACACCTAAAGATGCATTCCCCTTCGCGCCTGATCTCAAACTTTCAAACTAGAATCCGGGATCGTATTCCCGGCCTTTTATCTCTTACTTGGTATTTTAAAGTTGCAATTTATTTCCCCCGATCACAAATTATCGGTACGTTATTTTCCCACAATTTTTCCCCACAGTATTTTTTGCAAACAAACAGGATATTCACAGTATTTTAATACTTATCCACAAACTTGTGACAGAATCCAAATCTTCTTTGGTAAACCTTCCCCTTGTCTGATTCCTCAGACTTTTTTTCTTTCTCCTTTCCGATTAAATTATTCCATCCAAAAGCCTAAAAATCAACAAACCCATGAATCCAAGAAGAAGATTTTTAAAATATTCCGCGCTCACGACTGCAGGAATCATCGCTTCCCCAGCTTTCCTTCAAGCCAAAAACCGGATTGCTCCCAGCGACCAAATCCGAGTCGCCTTGATCGGCGCCAATAACATGGGCTTTGGCATCCTCCGACACCATTTAGCCTTACCAGAGGTGAACTGCGTGGCCATTTGTGATGTGGATCAAAATGTACTGGACAAGCGACTAAGGGAGGTAGAAGAGGCCACCGGAAAAAGACCCGAACGATACACAGACTTTCGAAAACTTCTGGAACGGAATGACCTGGATGCCGTCATCATCGGCACTCCGGATCACTGGCATTGTCTGATTGCAGTGGCTGCCTGCCAATCGGGAAAAGACGTCTACGTCGAAAAACCCATGGCCAACTCCATCGGAGAGTGTGATCTCATGGCCCGGGCAGCAGCTAAACACAATCGAATCATGCAGGTGGGTCAACAGCAGCGTGCCGGACAAGCCTTTATCGAATCCCGGGATTTGGTCAAAAGTGGCTACTTGGGCAAAATCCGAAAGGTAAATATCTGGTCCAACTTCAATTATGGTCTTGGAAATGAATTCAAACCTGTCACACCTGTTCCGGATGGAGTGGATTATAACTTTTGGCTGGGTCCGGCTACGAAGCGGGATTTCAACCCCAACCGCTTTCATGGCAGCTGGAGACACTTTTGGGATTATGGAGGAGGCTTGATGTCTGATTGGGGCGTCCATCTACTGGATATGGCGATTTGGGCGGAAGAAATTCCCTCAGCGCCCTCCACCGTGATGACTTATGCTAAAAATGCGAATAAAGAAAACCGGGATCGGGACACCTTTGACACGATGAATGTCCTTTATCCCAAAAAAGACTTCCTGATCAACTATGACATGAACGGAGGCCTACAAACCGGCCCATATGGCAAACCCTATGGTATCGGCTATGTGGGAGAAAAGGGAACCTTGGTCGTCAACCGAAGTGGCTATGAAATTTACCCCGAATGGGATCCGGAAGCCAAAGCTCC
>JAJLJS010000184.1:0-1823 GCA_033844545.1 Cyclobacteriaceae bacterium
AACTCCATCACCGCAAAGCCCAATTCATCGGCCACATTGACATAGGACCAAAGCTTGCCGTCTTTGAAGAAAGGAAACTGAGGAACAGCCTTAAGCTCTTCCAGTTGGGTTTCTCCGATTAGGTTAAAATCCTTATCGTAAGCAAAAAGGTATACATCTGCTTTTTGCTCAGCCTCCGGATTGGTCTTGGGAAGATTGATTTTCCCAAATCGATAGAATCTCTTTTCTTGAGGATTCTCAAAAAAACGTTCGAAGCCAATCTGCTGATTGATTTTCTCCATTTCAGCCTGAAACTCCTCCTGTGACTCTACCTCCGATCTTACATTTACCTCTTTTCGATTGGGCACAAGGGTATGTTGATAAGTCTTCAATTGCAGTGAATCCATCGAAGGATCATAGCTATATATATCGCTACTGGCCGAATTGCCAACGATGATTTTTTGGCCAAATTCCTGCAAATGAACCTCCTGAACAGACACACTCATCATATCTTTGGAACTAAGAATCACCCGGAGCTCGCCTGCAATATCCATCGCGGGGATATCAATTATTTTTCCTTCCAAACTTGGAAAATCTGCAACTAGCAAGTCTCTGCCACCTTCAAAAAAGTTACCGGGCAGGGAAAAAATCTTTTTTTCATCACGGCTCAGGGTCAAACCATACCAAGCGTTGGGTTCTTCCTCTGTGGAAAGACTGTCAATTGTATCGGCCGATAGTTTGATATCCATTTCTTTGGTACCCTTGAAATTAAAAATTCCATTGAGAAGGAAACTGTTGATCATCATTCGATCCCCGGGAAGGATCTTAATCCAAGCCGTGTACTTTCCGATTCCATTAGGTCCTTCCGCTTCAAAAGGAATCTTTTTTACCAACCTGAGTTGATTCAGGTCGATGAGCGATAAGTGGTGGTCAGTCATATCCAAGAGGTAAAGCGTATTTCTGTCCGGAGAAATATCCCCCAAGCGTAGCCCCATCGACAAATTGATAATTTCATCTCCCGAATCCACCAATACAGTATCAACTGTAAAACTCAGATTCTCCAAAATATTTCCTGATTCGGTCTTTTCAGAGGAGTTGCCGCCGCAGGAAAACAGAAGAGGAAGACATAGAAGTAGGGTTAATTTTCTCATAGGTTGTTAAAATTTAAACTCCATCACCGCAAAGCCCAATTCATCCTGCACATTGACATAGGACCAAAGCTTGCCGTCTTTGAAAAATTTCAGGCCGAAAACGTCCAATGGAACTTCCTCCTCATGGATCTGCCGAAGGTCCCGATCAAATAAGGTCATTACAGTTTTGTATACCACCGAGTCCCCGATGGTCTTGGACATGTCCCTCGATAAGCGGAAAAATTTTTGGCTTTGTTCATCAAAATGAAACTCCCGGAATTCAACTTCTTTGTTAGCTTCCTGGAACATTTCACGCATTTCTGCATTGGAATTGACCACAGTCCTTTCGGGGACTTTTTTGAAGTTTCGGGTCAGTTGGGAACTGTACTGGATTGTCCTCACCGAATCTGTGACCAAGTCCACCACATAGATTTCATTGATGTTGCCCGAGGAAAGAATGATCCGATTGCCTTGTTGATGTAGATAAACTTTCTCGATGGTCTGCATCCGCATTTGCCCATCCTCCATCAAGGTTCGGACGTATGGTCTTTGGGTTTCCCAAATGGAGGCAGGAATTTTGCGAAGGCTCAAATCCTGTAAAGAAAGGACCGCAAGCCCTTTTTTAGCCTCATCCATATTGTCTTTGCCATAGGCACCATAGGCCCAGTTACCATCCCTGGAAATCGAAATGTCAAAATCCATTGCCTCATCCTC
>JAJLJS010000185.1:0-1732 GCA_033844545.1 Cyclobacteriaceae bacterium
GGATTATGAAGATTCCTGTATCATCCGAAGAGAAATCAGCCCAAGCGGAAAATCCAGGTCCTTTGTCAACGATACTCCGGTATTACTGGAAGCCTTAAAAAGCCTCGGGGCCAGGCTAATGGATGTCCATTCCCAACATGACACCTTGCAGCTGGGAGAAGGAGCCTATCAGTTGGGATTGGTGGATGCTTTTTCTCAATCCGGATCTTTGGCTTTGAGTTTTCAAAATTCTTTTAGGGAATATCGCCATGCTAAAAAACAATTCGAAACTCTCAAGCAAAAAGCGATTGAATTGCAAAAAGAGGCAGATTTCAACCAGTTTCAACTGGATGAATTGAGGGCACTTTCTTTAGTGGCTGGTGAACAAAGCGAGCTGGAGTCCGATCAGGAAATACTGGAAAATGCAGAGGAAATCAAGCTTAAAATCAATGAAATGCTCGCCCTTTTTCAGGAAGAGCAGTTTGGACTGATTCAAGGAGCCGGTCAGATTCATCAAGGCATGCAAAGCTTGGAGAGGCTGGCTCATAAATTTTCAGCTCTTCGGGAGCGCTTTCAGTCCGTTTTGATCGAATTGAAGGATTTGGAGGATACTTTGGGAGATGAGGAAAGTAAAGTGGAAGTGGATTTCGAAAAGCTGGACCAGATCCGTGATCGCTTGAGCAAGATTTATCAACTTCAGAAAAAACACGGAGTGAATACCGTGGAGGAGCTAATTGAAATTGAAAGCCAATTGGCAGATAAAGTTTTTCAGTTTCAAAATTTGGACGAAAGTTTGGACGAGGCAGAAAAAGGGTTCCAAAAAGCGGAGGCCAAAATGCTAGAGGCTGGAAAAAATCTCAGCGCAAAGCGACAGTCCTGTTTTGGGGATTTTGAAAAATCGATTGAAAGTCTGCTAGTGGGATTGGGCATGGAGAATGCCAAGGTGAAATTTGACCGGAAAGAGATAAGTCCCAGTCCAAATGGTTTGGATGAAGTGGAGTTGCTCTTTTCTGCGAATAAAGGAGGTCAGCTACAGCCTTTAAAGAAAGTAGCTTCGGGAGGGGAGTTTTCCAGGTTGCTTTTTGCGATCAAATACTTAATGGCCGATAAGATGGCTCTTCCAACCCTGATTTTTGATGAAATCGATACGGGGATTTCCGGGGAAGTCGCTTTGCAAATGGTTCGAATGATGAAGGAAATTGCAGCCAACCATCAGGTGATTTGCATTACCCATCTGCCCCAAGTGGCCGCAAAAGGGGAAACCCATTACTTTGTTTACAAAGACAATTCGGCTGAAAAAACCATCAGTAAGATCAAATTGCTTTCCTCCGAAGAGCGGGTTCAGGAGTTGGCCAAAATGATCGCCGGGGTGAATCCATCGGTCTCAGCAGTCCAAAGTGCCAAAGAGCTCCTGATGAATTGACCGGAGACTGGTGATTTTTCCCTATTTTTACCCAAGTTTTTGAAATCAACCCAATTGCTATATGCCAGAAAATTTGCTGAAAGGAAAAGTGGGAATCATCACAGGTGCCTTGGATGAGAACTCAATCGCCTGGAAAACTGCCCTAAAAGTCAAAGAACAAGGTGGGAAATTCGTATTGACCAATGCCCCTATTGCAATGAGAATGGGAGCGATCAACGAGCTCGCCCAAGAATGTAATACCATCGTCGTTCCTGCTGATGCCACCGTGGTGGAAGATATCGAAAAGCTGTATGCAGAAGCAAAAGAGTTTTTGGGAGGAAATTTTGACTT
>JAJLJS010000186.1:0-13996 GCA_033844545.1 Cyclobacteriaceae bacterium
CTTTCACTCACAAACCGGGAAAAAATCTCGTGGGATTCCGGATCAGAAAATCGGATCTTCCGCTGGTCTAAGTTGGGAGTGGCCCGGAAAAATTTGGCCCGGATAAAAAGGACGGTGCCATACAATAAATCCCGCGTGGAGATTTTTACAAATTCCAAACTGTGCAGGGTAGCTCGCTGAAGGTCATTGGGAGTGAGCCGGGTCAGGTTGAGAGAATCTATTTTAGATCCGGGAAAAAAATAGAGGGTAGAGATTTCCAAATTACCCGGATAGATATAAATCGAATCTACGGAATTCAAGAGTGCTGTATAGGCGGAAAAATCAACCTTAAACCAATATTCCTTTCCTTTTTTGGCAATCCCAGGCGGAGAAGCCATTTGAAACAAACCCTCCTGATCCCAAGCCAACGCATCTTGTACTCTGGCAGAAGAGTCCAGGGTTAGGATAAAGGACTGGACGGGAACCTGAAAGTGAAAGTCAGACCCAGTCTGAATCCCCGAGGCCTGCAAGGATATACCCAGAAAAATAAGCAGCAGCGAAAGCCTCATTGTCAGGATAAGTTTGGAAAAATCAGGTGGACATATTTGCAACTTCCTTCCCGTTCCGGGCAGTCTCTTTCCCCGGAATCGTAGTGGATTTTGTAGGGCCGGATTTCATTCAGGATTTCGATAAATTCCCGCCAAGGGGGAGCTATACCCGGGCCATTGGCTCTTTTTTCTACTTTTGAGGCGTGTTGGGCCTGATTGATCCATACCTTTAGGTGGATCTGGTTTTCGGATTCTGAAAACTCAATGCTGATGTTGATGTTTCCATTGGCCTTTTGAATCTGCTCCTCCAGGAGGTTTTCGATTAGATTTTGAATGACCATGGAAGGGAATTTCCTCTGATGCTGAGAAATACTTTCCAAGTTTAGGATTTCGAAGCTTAAGTTAGTTCCATATCTCAACTGCTGGAGTTCCAAATACCATTTGATCATTTGGATTTCGTCCTTCAGCAGGGCTTCCTTTTCCTTGAGCTGATTGAGAAAATAGCGGAGCAGCTTGCTGAAGATGCCAAGAAAGCGGAGGGAAGTTTCCTTATCATCCTTGAAAATCTGGTGCTGGATAGAGTTTAAGGAATTGAAAACGAAATGTGGGCTCAACCGGGCCGCTAAAGCATCCAGCTGAAATTCGAAGTTTCTCTTTTCCAGTTGCAGCAGAATTTCCTGCTTTTCCCTGACTTTTCGTTCGGCCCGTATTCTGGCAATATGCCCTGAGTAAACAGAGGCTACCGCATTGAGAATACGGACGTGTTGTTCGGAAAAATAATTGGGTGTGGAGTTTTCGCTGTCTATGACTCCGATGACTTTCCCTTCCAGCAAAATTGGGACAGCCACTTCCGCTAACCTGGGCTGATCATCCTGGATATAATCCGGATAGAACCGGGTATCGGCAATCAATATCGGAAATCCGGAACTGGCCACTTTTCCAGTCACTCCTTTGCCTACCGGAATTTTCAGGGAATTCAGGATTTGCCGGTTTCCTTGAGATTTAGGTCCCAGTGCAGCTTTTTGCTCCAGAAACTCCCCAGATTCATCAAGGAGGTAGACCACCGCATCCTCGAAGTGAAGTTTGGAGATGCAATTGCTCACCAAATCCCATAACAGTTCCTCTTCCGAATCGATTTCTGTCATCGATTGGGAAAAATGAAGCAGGATTTCTTCCAGTTCCTTCGGGCTAATAGTCGGCACAACAGGGGGATTCAAAGATCAATAAGTTAAGAATTGTCGGGCGAATTCCTTTTGGAAAGGCCCTTGGAATCAGAAAATAAAGAAATTCCCAATGGAGCCTTGTTCCGGGATTGATCCTTTTCCTATCTGACTTGACGAATGATGCTTTTGAATTTAGGGATGGATTGGAAAGCTCTTTTGGGATCAAAATGAATTCAATTTGATCCCAAATGAATTGAAACCGGTCAATGGTAAAATGAGCTATAGGACCGGTCAATTCTCTCAAAAGCCATTCAAAGGACCGTTTTAAGTTTGGATCGACGAAAGGGTAATCCTTTCTATTCTAAACCAAATTTTAAAATCATGAAAAAGTATCTTTTAACTTGGTGTGTCGGAGCTTTGATTTTCGGTTCTGCATGCGATTCCATGAATCAGGAATCCTTACACTCAGACTCTGACCTATTGGATTCCCAATCCGATAATCTTGGATCCCTGACTGATCCCAATGCCCGGACTTCGGTTCAGTGGCCGTACCGATTGATCCAGCAGACGGAGCGAAACAACCGGATGATGGAAAACGCCTATCCCTTGCTGATGAGCAGAATACCTCAGGATTTGGCAGAGGAATACCGTCAAAATTCCCGGTCTAAGGAAGATTTTGTGAAAAAATTGGTCGTAGAATCTCTCCGGCTTTTTGATGAAAACATCTTCCAGCATGGGAAATTTTTGAGCTATCCCACCCAAAGAAAACATCAGGCGATGGCTGGAGGTGAACATGAATTTGAATACGATATTTTGGCATTCGAAGATGAGGAGGCAGCTTTTGACTACTATTTAAAAATACCGGATATTGAAGGTGAATCAGAAGCTGGAGAACCCATGCCTTCCGAAAGTGTCAGTTTCAATTTTGGAAAGATCAAGCTTTCCAATGGAAGCGGAGCGGCAAAAGGATGTGATTGGTGCAACGACAGTTTCCCTCCGATCAAAAAGCCTCAATTAGAGGAAATGATTGAGTTCTTGAAAAAAATAGAAGGATGGAATGCAGATCCCTCACCCACACAGGCTGGCCTGATGGATTTGGAGTTGAGTTCGGGAATCAATCCCATTGCCATCGGCCTACTGCTTCCTGCGATCCAGAAGGTAAGGGAGGCCGCAAGAATCGAAGCCCGTGGAAAGGCGGATATTTTGATCGAATCCCTAAGTCATTCTTACGGATTGGACTTGGATCGGGAAAAGGGGAAATTCCTACGGTATGGAGGATCTGGAGGGCTTTTTCAGCTGATGGCTGAGGATTATGAGGAGGATGGAGATTTGGATTGGGCGAGTGTGCAATTGGGAAGGTCCCGTTTTGAGTGGGAGATGCTCTTTTTCTGGTCCCGGTATTGGGACCAAAAGTCCACTGCCAGCTCAGGAAGGTAGGAGCACCTTAGCTTTGTTTTTTGATAAACCGGACCTTTTGGCCCGGTTTTTTTTGTGCCAAAACCGCCTGGGCAAATTCAGTCAAGAACATGATTCTTGGGTATCCCCCGGTAACTTGCGCATCTTTCCCGAGAATGATCAGTTTACCGCCTGCAGTGAGCTGGACAATTCCGGGATAGACCGGATTTGTGGGAAGCTCAGGGAGATTATTTTCCAAAAGCTCCATCAAGAGTGTACCCATCCTGGAGGAAAATTGGGAAACTGTAAATTCTTCATTCAATATTTTTTCCCGGTTTTCATGGGAGAGGAGAGAATAGTCCGGACCGGGAAAGAATTCCAAGGTGGCTTTTTGGAACCAGTTTGGATCCCATTTAGGAGCAGAATTGCCGGAATCAAAAGAAGTATGCGCCTGAAAATAGGTTAAATGATCCCCCTTTTGGACAAAAGCCTGGGGGGTGATTTCCCGAAAATAACTTCGTGAGCCCAATCTCAGGGGAGTTTGAAATCCTCCTTTTACCCCCAGGTAGATTTTTGAACCTTCCTCAAAGCCTCCGATTTCCAAAACGGATTTGTCCTTCATGAGCAGTTTCTGGTATTGGGCAATGGGATTTCCGTCGACCTGGATGGAAGCTTTTGCTCCTGCCAACACGATCAAACAGGAACCGTGAAATTCCAATTTTAGACCTGGCTGCGCAATCTCTAAAACGGCACAATCCAGGTCATTTCTTAGCACATGATTTACCCATTCTGCAGATACAGAATCAGAAGGACCTGAGAATGGCACACCAAACCTAGTCCAAGCCTTTCTTCCCAGATCTTGAACAGTCGTTCCCGGGCCTGTTTTGAGAATGTGGATATGTCCTTTTTGCTCGCTCATCGGTGAAGAGGTAAGGTGGGATTTTCCAGCAATTCATTCATTTCTTCCACCCCAATCCGAACGAATTGAATCTGATCTCCGAGGGTAGCCCAAACTGGTGGATCTTGGCCGGGATCGAATAGTTGAACGGGTGTTCTGCCCAAAATATGCCATCCTCCGGGACTTTCCATGGGGTATATCCCGGTCTGGGAGCCACCAATACCGACGGAACCAGGATATACTGATCTGTCAGGAACTGCTTTTCTTGGAGTATATAAGGCTTCGGGTAGTCCATTGAGGTACATAAATCCCGGCAAAAAACCGAAAAAATGAATTCTATAGAGGGTTCCTGAATGCAATTCGATCAAGTCATTCACCCGCATGTGTTTTTCCAGGGCCAGATTTCCCAAGTCTGTTCCATAATTGCTTTCATAGCAAACCGGGACTTCCCAAATTCTGTCCGGTAGGGTGGCAGGCTTCACGTTTAGACTTAAATAATTTCCGGAAAAGCGCTTTTGGGCGGCTTCATTTTTCCATTGGATCCCAATGGCAGTAAATCCCTGCCGCACTTCTTCGATTTCATGTCCCAATTCCGCTTGCAGCCAAGTCATCCATCCGAGTTGAACTTCCAAAAGACGATCGTTCGGACTCAAATCCCAGTGGAGTTCCCCAATCAAAGGGGTGATAGAATTGTATTTTGGAGCTTGGATTTTCATGAAAGCTTTTGGCTGTTAGTTGGTCCAAAACTTTTGTCTGATCAAAGGTAGAAAGATTTGGATACCGGGATTGTCTCCATGAAAACAAATCGTTTCTGCATCAATGGGCAGTTTTTTCCCGCTGGAGGAGATTAATTGGCCCTCGGTCAAAATAGTACCCGTTTGAATTATTATATCCTTTGAGTCTACCAATAAGGAATTGGGTTCTGTTCTGGGTGTCAGTAAGTAATTGTTTTGGTATTGCCTGTCTCCGAATACTTCCAGGCGGGTTTTAATTCCGATTTTTTGGGCGGCTCTCTCCATTTCTGAATAGGGCGGTACAAATACCGGGATTTCTGGGAAATTATGATACATGAAATTGGCAAGGTTCTTAGCCAGTTCCGGATTTTTGGCGGCATCGTTGTACAGAGCTCCATGGAATTTGATGTGATCCGGCTCTATTTCGAGCTCATTAGCCACCAAGAGGAAGTTTTGGATTTGGGTCAATATGGAAATTGCCAATTCTTCGAAAGGAAGGTTCAGGGAGATTCTTCCAAAGTTTTTCCTGTCCGGGTAGGAGGGATGTGCGCCGGCTTTTACCCCAAACTTTTGCGCTAAAATCAGGGAATTCCGGATCGTTTGACTATCCCCGAAATGCCCTCCGCAAGCAATGCTTGCTGCATCTATCCAAGGGAAAATTTTTTCTTCCTCAGGGATTCCTTCCCCCAGGTCACAGTTGATTTCCGGAAGTTTTATTTTCACGTATGATGAAGATTAACAAAGAAACTCTGGCTTGAATTGGAAGCCTGTATTACGATGTATAAATTAGGGTATTGTTCACTTAAATCTGAATAAAACTATGGGAAAAGGAGACATGAAGTCCAAAAAAGGTAAAATTAACCGAGGTACTTTTGGTGCAAGCCGACCAAAGAAAAAGCAGAATAAGGCCACCAAAAAAGAAAAAACAACGAGTGCAAAGCAATAAATGGAAAGGGCCGATCCTTCGGCCCTTTCTTATGTCAATACCTTGGAAGCTTTTCTACCACTATTCCCCGGGTAGGGTCCACTACCACATTGATGGGACCCAAAGTGGCATCCTGAGTGGTCTTGAATGTGACCAGATAGTATCCGTCGACCCAAGCCGATACTTCCGCATCTTGGTAAGAACCAATCACACTTGACTTTTCAGAGGCAGTAAGCGAATCGTAGGCGATTTTCCGGAATACGTCCAATGGATCTTCATCTGTACCGGAGGTGCAGGCTACATTGGCAAACAACAATACCAGAAAATAGAGGAAAATGGAAAGCTTATTCATAATTCAGATTTTTTGTCTGTATTCCCAACGCAAATTCAGCCCTACAAGCTACCCAAAAACACAATTTTTTCAAATTACCCATTTAGCCCGTTAGCTGAAAAACCTTATCCGTCAATTCATATCCTCCAATGATCAAGCTAATCCCAAGGGATTCCTAAAGTCAATCTAGCTTTAGGTAAATAAAACGTAAAGCCATGAAATTCAATGCACTTCAATTCATTCAGGGATTTTTGATCCTTTTATTGTTGGTCTTTTCAGGATGTGAAATTACACCATTTGTGCCCAAGCCTCCGGGGCTGGGAAAATATGATCCCAATCAGAAAGAGTTTGATATGGATTTGTTTGAGGCCAATGTGGTGGCTGCTTTGGGCAACCAGTGGGTTGGGTATGCCTTTGTGATCAATCAAAACGGCCAATTGGCCAGAGATGGAGTTTCAGGTAACTGGAAGCAGGGAAGAGAAAACAAAGCGGCTGATCTTACCTCTCCGATGTATTTGGCCAGTGTGGACAAAACCATCGGAACCACAGCTTTGATCATTGCCATGCGGGAATATGGAACAGGGCTTCAATCCATGCTCAACAGCTCCATCGGCCCCTATCTTCCGGATGTTTTAGGGGCAAGTCCACAGGTAAGAAACCTCCGGTTTATTGATCTTTTGACCCATCGGACCGGATTTCCCCAAACAGTGAATGCTTCTCTGGCCAATATGAAAGTTTTGGCTTCTTCCAATTCGGTTTCCAGAAATGCACCCTTTGCCTACTCCAATGTCAATTTTTACTTTATCAAATACTTGATTTTCAGAATGGCCGGCCAAAACCTCAATGGATTGCTGACCGAAGATGAGCAACAGGCCAAGATCAAGCAGTTTTATGCAGGATATGCCAAATCCAAGATTTTTGATCCAGCCGGAATCACTTCAGCGACCTCAATAAGCTCTTCTGTTCTGGGCTATAGAAACGGAGATGATCCTTCTGTGGCAGGATGGTTTATCGGTGATGTGAGCGATATGCTAGGCAGTGGGGGATTGTATATGAGTGCCTTGGACATTGCCAGATTTCAGGCATATTTAAACAATACCCAAAGCCTACTTTCGAATCAGGAACGGGCAAGCATGTATCTGAATTACTTGGGTTGGGGGGATATCAATCCCTTTACCAGTCCCATTGTCGGCAGTCAGGGTACCTACTATTCCAAGCAAGGCTCTTATATCAATAATCAGGGGCAGGGAGTACGGACCTTGATCATGACCTTTCCCAAAAATAAAGTGGAAGTCGTATTTCTGGCCAATTCCAGAGGGGCAATATTGGACAATACCAATGCGCTAAACAATCTCTTTCGAACAGCTTATGACAATGCTTGGAATTGAGCATACATTCTTAACTAGAATAAAGTCCTGAATTTCAGGGCTTTTTTTATAGGTTGTTGTAGTATTTGATCCACTCGTTAAGCTGTTTGAAGTCCAGTTTTCCCCGTGCCTGTTTCAAATGATGGAGGATTGCCAAGGACTTCTTCATACGGGATTCCGGGTTTTTTACTTTGGTCACCAAATAGATCAGACTTCGCTGCTTGCCCATCGTCAAGGCACGAAAATACTCATTTCCTTCCTCGTCCTGATCCAGGAGTACCTGAAATTCCTCTGGTACATCAAACCCAAATTCACTGAAGTCCCGCTCCAATGCAACCTGAATGGGTTTTCCGACTTCCAATTTCAATTTCTTTTTTAATTCCTGATTGAGGATCAAGTACCAGTAAGATTTGACCTTCATTAAGGCCATGTGAAAGGGTCCATGAGAATTAATCCACACCAAAACTCTCCGGTGGGCTCCATCCATCATTTGACTGGCGATTTCATCAGGAACCGGGATATGATAATTCCAGATTTTAATGTCAAACTCTTCCATGGAGGAAGTGAATGCAATTCGAGTCATGAGAAAATGATTGGATGGTCTATTCCAAAATTATTATTCTATAAAGAAAAATCATTACAATAAATAGGTTTTCATTTTGGCGATAGAGAACTCAGGCATGCTTTTTTCCGTCCAATAGAGTGTACAGGATATCAATCCTGTTGGTCCGGAGTATTCCGGTAGACTTTTAACTCAAATAGTTATTTACACAAAAACCACTAAAACAATGAGCAATTCAAGAAAGACATGGGCCATTTGGCTGGGAGGATTAGCTGCAGGAATAGCTGCAGGAGCGTTGATATATCAAAACAAGGAAAAGCTTGGTCCTCAGATGGATAAGTTTTCCAAAAAGCTGGGAGAACTTCAGAAAACCGGAGAAGAGCTTACCAAGAAACTGAAGCAAGCGGGACTTGACAGCGTAGAAAGAGGTAAGAAATTGGCCAAATCTGTGGGAGAACAGGTGAACGCAAGTTAATCCCATTTTATACTTCCTATTTCAAGCCACGGCATGTAAGCTGTGGCTTTTTGTTTTTTCAGCGCTAAGGAAAAATGCTTTTCTTGTAGTGTATTTTCTACAATTTCTGGAATGTTGTCTTCAAAACTCCCCAATATCGGAACCACCATATTTACGATCATGTCCAAAATGGCCTTGGACGAAAATGCAATTAATCTATCCCAGGGCTTTCCGGGATTTGGGGCAGATCCGGTACTTTTGGAATTGGTCGGCAAATACACCCGGGAGCATTTCAACCAATATGCCCCGATGTCAGGAATCCCCGAGCTTCGGGAGATTCTGGCTTCCAAAACTCATCTTTGTCAGGGATATTTTCCTGATCCCGACTCGGAGGTGACCATTGTTTCAGGGGCAACGGAGGCAATATTCTGTGCCCTCACCGCAGTGGTTGAGGAGGAAGATGAAGTGGTGGTCTTAGAGCCTGCTTACGATAGCTACGAACCCGCAATTTTGCTGAACAAAGGTATTCCTGTGTATGTACCCTTGAATGTTGGTGATTTCTCTGTGGATTGGCAAAAAGTAAAAGACGCCATTTCCTCCAGAACAAAAGTCATTATTGTCAATACTCCCCATAATCCAAGTGGGTATGTTTGGTCCGCTTCCGATATCAATCAATTGGCAGATATCATCCGGGATCGGGATATCTATGTGGTCAGTGACGAGGTATATGAGCATATCTCTTTTGACGGGAAAAAACACCTGTCCATTGGCTCCCTTCCTGAGCTGAGAGAAAAGTCTTTTGTCTGTGGATCCTTTGGAAAAACCTTCCATGTCACTGGCTGGAAAATCGGCTATTGTTTAGCCCCCAAAGAGCTTAGTGTTGAGTTTAGGAAAGTTCATCAGTATGTGACTTTCAGTACGGTTACTCCCATCCAATATGCATTAGCAGCCTATCTGAAAGTTCCTGATCGGTACCTTTCTATCCCGGATTTTTACCAGAAAAAGAGGGACTTCTTTGCCAGAGGTCTGAATCAAACCCAATTGGATTTTGTGCCTAGTTCAGGCAGTTTTTTCCAATTGGCTTCCTATGCGCATTTAAGCGAAATTTCCGATCGGGAATTGGCAGAGCGCATGACTCGAAAGCTAAAAGTTGCCTGTATTCCCATTTCTGTATTTTATGCGGACAAGCGAGACGATAAGATTATCCGGTTTTGTTTTGCCAAAGAAGAAACTGAACTCGAAATTGCCTTAGAGCGACTAAAAAACCTGGATTCCATCCTTTAAGCCCGAACTATGAAAATTTTGCCCTTTCTTATTTTGAGCTGTTTCCTTTCCACCTTGGCTTTTGGTCAAATAGATGAGCACGAAGCCTGGAAAAAAGAAAGGGCTAAGGAGTTGCTTCAGGAAGATGGCTGGATCAATTTGATCGGGCTGTTGTGGATTGACTCAAATACTGCCTACCTAAACCAAGTGTCCGGGGATAAGCTGGAGGTTTCTGGAGAAATCAAAGGAACTAACATTGGCCAGTTTCATTTCCTTCAGGATTCAATATGGTTTGTTTATGATCCGGAGCTAAGAAATAAATCCGGTGAATCCATTCCCGAAAAAGCACTCGTGTATCCACTGGAATACGGGAAAGGGGGAGGAGCCTATTACGAACGATGGAAATGGACAGTGATCGAGCGGGGAGGTCAATTTGGCGTGAGGCTGAGGGATCTGAAGCATCCCGGAGTATTGGAGTTTCAGGGATTGCCTTATTATCCTTATAATCAAGACTTCCGAGTGAAAGCGTTTTTTGAACCAAAATTCAATCAAACCATGGACATCCCCAATGTCTTGGGACAGGTGATCGAATGGAAGGTGATGGGGATTTTGAAATTTGAATTGCAGGGGAAGGCCTTGGAACTGACAGTTTTGGATGAACTGGGTAAATTTTTTGTCATTTTCTCCGATCAAACCAACGGCTCAGAAACCTATCCCACGGGAAGATATCTGTACGTGGACTATCCCGATCGAACCGGTCATACCTGGATAGATTTTAATTATGCCTATAATCCGCCCTGTGCGTTTACGGCCTACGCCACATGTCCGATTCCTCCCAGAGAAAACCGCTTGGAAGTGGAAATTTTAGCAGGAGAGAAGATGCCGGAAGGGCATTAAAAAAGCTGCCTGGAATCAGGCAGCTAGGGGAAGGTTGGAGAGGTTTGGTTTATTTAGGCCAAAGCTTTTCGGCAATATTCCACGCATTTTTGAACTTCCTTTATCGCATCGGAGCCTTGTGGAATTTGGTATTCCAATTCGATGGTTGCCGGAAATTTGTACTTGTTTTTTTGCATGAGCTTGAGCATGTCTCCAATGGGGGTATCGCCTTTTCCCCATTCCAGATTGCCCTTTCCATTGGCTGGAGTCTGTCGGTCTTTGGTGTGCATGCTCAGGATTCTGGAGTGCTGTTTTTCGATCAGGGCAAGCAAATCAGTTGCGCCAGTGGCGATGTAATGTCCAGCATCCAGATTCAGTCCATTTTTAGGGCTTTGGGCAATGGCGGTGTCCCAAAAAGTGAAGGTTTCCTGTTCGTGTCCGTGGTACCCCACTGACATTCCGTGTTTTTCCCCTAATTTGCCCAAGCGAAGTGTCTGTTCATCGTTCGAGGGATGTTCTAAGGTCACATGGCTTGCCCCAAGTGCTTTAGCGGCCTTCATTCCATAGGCGACCTCCAGGTCGGAATTATTGACTCCGAAAGCGGAAGGTTTGAACGCATAAATGCTAACTCCGGCATCTTTGTACATTTTGCGAAGCTGTTCAAACTTTTTCATATCTGCATTGGCCCTCCAGGCCGCGACGGACTGGGAATATTCGGCAGCTTGGGCCTGAAGTTCTTTCAGTTCTTTGGTCTCGTCATCCGTGAGGGCTTCTCCTCTTCTTTGCTTTCCTCCAAGCTGAAAAACACGCATTCTGTTAAATGTTGGGGCAGGCATTCCAGCGAAGCTTTCTGCAGGATCACCCATCAGTTCGATGGAAGAAAGTCCGGAATCTACCACATACTTGAGGGTGGCTTCGGCACTTTGGTCGGGCATGCTTCGAAAGGAATAGGTGATGCAGCCGATAGTGACTCCGTTGATTTGGGAATCCGGTTTGTTAAAAGATTTTATGAGCGCTGGAGCCCCTTGGAGCCAAGAAGGTGCAGTAACAAGGCCAGCAATGCCCAGAGCTGATTTTTGAAGAAATTCGCGACGGTTTTTCATGGTTAATGGGTTTGATTGATTCGATAAGTAAGATAGAATTTTTTCCAGGCGCTTAGTCAAAAATTGGTGTAAATGAAAAATTCCTGTGTTTGATGGCAAATCAGCCTTTCGAACACAGGAATTAAACTGGAAAAAAAGCTATTTACTTCATTCCCAAAGCCTTTTCAGTTGGGTCTTTGACCAACCTGAAACCCACATTGGAAGTGCCGGAATCAAAAGCCTGTCCTTGCCTTGCGGATGGGCGGTAGTTTACACAGTAATTTGGGGAACATAGAAAAGAACCTCCTTTGATTACTCTTTCTTGGGCGAAGGGATTGTCAGGATTATAGCAAGGATTCATGCCTGCGTCTAATTTCGGCGCTTGTCCGGCGATCCTTGCCAATTTCAAGGCGTCATACCAATCCGCCGTCAATTCCCAGACATTCCCGATCATATCGTAAAGTCCAAAGGAATTGGGAGGAAAGGATTTCACCGGAGAGGTCGCCAGGAATCCATCGGTGCCTAAATTTTCATTTGGAAAATTTCCCTGAAATGTGTTGGCTAAATGTCTTCCCGAAGGAGTCAATTCATCTCCCCAGGCAAATCTTTTTCCGTTGACACCACCTCTTGCGGCAAATTCCCATTCAAATTCCGTGGGGAGTCTTTTTCCTGCCCAGTTGGCATAAGCCTGGGCATCTTCAAAGGCAATATGGACCACAGGATGATTTTCTCTCCCTGATATATCACTTCCGGGACCTTCCGGATTTTTCCAGTTTGCTCCATTCACCCAACTCCACCAAAGGCTGATATCCTGGGTAGGAACCGGATAGGGAGGAGGGGTGAAAACCATGGAGCCTGGGACAAGGATAGATTCATCGGGTTTGGGAGTCCCAGGAGGAAGTTGCTTTTTTAACTCTTCCCATTCAGGCTTTCGCTCGGCCACGGTGACGTATCCAGTTTCTTCAACGAATTTGGAAAATTCGGCATTGGTGACTTCATGGGTATCCATCCAGAATCCTGAAACTTTGACCTCCACAGCTGGCTTTTCTGCATCGTAGGCATCCGCTTCATTGGTTCCCATGGTGAATTCACCACCGGGAATCCATACCATTCCCTCTTCCTTCACCGGAGGCTCTGGATCAGCGAAAACCACTTCATTGGAGGTGTGATTGGTCTGGCTTTCTGAGCTCTGGGTAGAGGAATTGCAGGAAACTAAAATGAGTAGAATACCAGCCGGCAGGCAATTGGAAATTCTCATTGGAAAGGAATTGGGATATTCTGAAAGATTTATTTTGAGGCAATGAAGATATTACACAACCTCTACCAATGCTATTTTAGCATGTACTTTTTTGCGAAGTTTATTGAAAAACTGCTTTCGTTCTTTTTCCCCGGTTCCGCTGATCAAGGTGGATTTTTTCATCAGATTTTCAAGATTGTCAAACATTGCCTCATTGAACTTTTGGTCTGTGGAACCCACAAAATACAGAACACTATGATTGAGGTAAGTTATTTTGTTGGGGCCGATTTCGGCCATAAAAGTATTGTCTCCTAGCACGATTTCGTTCAAAAACAGCCTGTATTCCCCTGAATCTTCTGTAGGAGCCTGGCCCAAAATCGATTTCCTGCCCGTCTCAGCCATTTTTTCGAGATGATCTATCACTTCCAGCACACAGTTGTACAAGGAGAGGGTAATACTCGGATTGGTGATAATTCCCATCTCATGATATACCTCGATCTGCCGGAGCGTCGTGTTCAGCCCTTCTTCATTCCAGATTTCGGAGGTGGGTACCTTGTTGTATATTTTTAAGATCTTGGTAGTGATTTCTTGATAAGGAGCGAAATAATTTTTTTCCAGACTGAATTTTTCATTTTTGAGGCTATCATAAAACAGGATTGACTTCATCCAGAAAAAAAATTTAAAGCCTGCCAAAAGTGGATGGTAATAATGATGGAAGGGAGGCATGTCTTTGACCAGGAAAGACACATGCCTTTTGGAAAAACTATTGACTAAATTCAGCTGGGCCAATACATCCTCCATCCATTCTCGAAAAGAGTCCTCACTTTTATGGTTCAACTTGCCCTGAAACAAGATCGAATCTGAATTTTGACTAAAAATTCTGTCAATGGATATATTGAACTTTTGACAAAGGAGTCTGATTTCCTCAAAATCCAATTGCTTTTCTCCTCGGATTCTCCGGTAGGCACTGTCCATACTCACATTCAAAACCTCTGATATTTCATCCACCAAAGAAGCGTAGGGCGGGATTGCTTGCTTAATCAGTTGAAAGAATTGGGCTTGGGAATTGGATATTTCGTGATTCATAGGGTCATCGATCATTTGAAAAATTTATACCTGAAAATTCATTATTTAAATTAGTAAGATTTTATAAAAATTAATAAAGAAAAAATTTTGTTTTAT
>JAJLJS010000187.1:0-10908 GCA_033844545.1 Cyclobacteriaceae bacterium
TTCGTGGACTGATTGTGTGGCCACAATATTATTAAGTACTTTGCCATTTAAGATAATAGAGGCAGAAGTCTCGTCACACGAGGATTCAATCGCTAGAATAGATATATCTTTAGTACCCATTGGAAAAGAGCCCGAAAGTTACGGATTTTTTATACAAAGCTCTACGAGTGATGACATGGCTTATCTTTTCTACACTCTTGCTTTTTATTCTATTGGCCCTGTCTCTACAAGTCACCTCGGTCCAAAATTGGGTTTTGGACAAGGTTACCGGATATCTGAATGAAAATTCGTCATTTACCACGGAAATCGGGGAAATCAAACTCAATTGGTGGGATGCCCTCGAACTAAACGGTGTCAGTATCCGGGATGAAAAGGACAGTCTCATGATCGGAGCCGAAAGGGCTCATGTGGATTTTGCATTGCTTTCCCTTCTTCCTCCGGGAAATCCTACTTTGGATTTTGTCAGACTGGAAAAAGCAAAAGTCCATCTTTTGACCCATCAGGGCGACAGTAGTTTCAATATCAACCGCTGGGTAGCAGAATTGAATGAATTATTTGGCTCCCAAACCAGCAGCACCTCAGAAACCAAATTCTTCATTTCAGCCCTGGAGCTCAGACAGTCTGAATTTTTTCTGGTCAATTTCAATGTAGAGCCTGTGGATGAAGGAATAGACTACAGTCATCTCCGGTTTTCTGAGTTGAGTGGCAATGCCACAGACTTCAGAATTGAAGGCTCCCAGATCGGGATTGATCTAAAAATGCTTTCCGGGGTAGAAACAACCTCCGGGCTTCAGATTAGGGAGCTAAAAACCCAATTGACTTATGATCCGAAATTTCTGGAATTAGACAATTTAAGTCTCCGAACGGACCAAAGTCATATCAAGGAATTTTTGCGACTGGATCTGATAGGACCTGAAGGCTATGCCCAATTTTTGGATCAGGTAAAAATCACCGCAAGGATGGAGGAGACCAAAATCCATGTCAAAGACCTCCATCTTTTTGCCTCTGCCATCCCCCAGATCGAGGATGAAATCTACCTAAGCGGAGAAATCATCGGTCCGGTATCCGACCTCAAATCGGATGAGTTTTTGATTCGGGTAGGAGAAAAAACAGCTCTTTTCGGTTCATTCTATATGGATGGCCTGCCTGATTTTGAGAAAACTTATTTGAATGTCTCCCTCAAAAACTCCGTCATCTCTGCTCAGGATTTAGCTCCCTATCTTCCCGATGAACTCCAGGCAACTCTCAATAAATTCAAATTAATCCGATTGGATGCGGATTTTGCAGGCCTTCCCAATCGATTTGACACCAACGGAAGCTTCAAGACCGGGATAGGCAACCTGGAAGGCCGGGTCAATTTTGACCAAGTCAAGGGAAAACCCTCCTTAGTCTCCAATGTAAAAGTTCAAAACCTGGATTTGGGGATTTTGGCAGATGACCGGGAATTACTTCAAAAAGTCAGTCTGGAAGGCCGGGTAAATCTTTCGGGAAGTACACTAGAGGATATGCTTTTGGATTTGGATGCCAAAATCAGTCAGTTGGGAATCAAGGGCTATACCTATTCCCAAATCCAAACTGATGCCACCTATGGTTTGGATCTCTTCCGAGGAAACCTCAGCATCAATGATCCCAACCTGAAAGCCCAAATCAGAGGGTACATGAATCTCAAGGAGTCGGTTGACTCTGTCCAGTTGGTGGCAAATTTGGATACGGCATTCTTGGATCGGGTAAACCTGACCGAAACACCCACCTTCATTTCCGGAAAACTCGACATCAATACCAAAGGCCGAAAATTGGACGACATTCAGGGAATCATCCGGTTTAATGATGTCAACATCGGGTATGAAGATCGCTTTTTGGAATTGGGCGGAGCTTATTTTCAATCCTTGTTTGCAGGAGGTACCAGGACCCTTTCTTTGAATTCAGATTACATTGTTGCCGCTGCCTCAGGGCAATTCAATCTGGAACAGATGACCAGTGATCTGCAGGTGTTGGGGTCCCAATACCTGGCGATCCTACTCAACGAAACCCAACCTGTTGCGGATTTGGAGAAAAATTTCTCCGAAAGCTACAGCCTTGACCTGAATGTGAAGATGCTGGACATCAATCCCATCGTTCAGCTCTTTGCTCCCGAGTTTACTATTTCAAAAAATACCGTTCTGGAAGGTGCTTTTTACCAAACTCCGGAAAACACCGTATTCAACTTTTTTACCAGTATAGACCAGCTTACCTATCAAAAAAACACAGCCAAGGCGATCAACATTGACTTCAATACCTCCAAAATCATCAACAGCGAAGACATTTTGGCTTCCTTCTACATCTATTCCAAAGAGCAAAGTGTTCAAGACCAATTGAATTTTACCAATTTGGGATTTGAAGCCATTTGGAATCAGGATTTATTGGATTTGAGGCTCAGCCTGGACCAGGATTCTACCCAAAGTAAGGCTAGAATCAATGCGGAAGCGGGATTTTCGTCTACCGCCACCACCCTTAAGTTCAACCCCTCCGAACTTCAGGTTTTGGATAGACTTTGGCAATTTGATCCCCAAAATTTAGTCACCGTCTCCAATGGCGAAATCCAGATCGACAACCTCCGGATCAATCACGAAAATCAAATTTTTGAAGCGGAAGGGAAAATTGGGGAAGACCCTGAAGACTTACTTCACCTCAACTTTCAAGGAGTCAATTTTGATATTCTGAACACCGTCACCCCCTATGAGTTTGGGGGAATCGGAAGAGGAAATATCCAGCTTTCCAACCTGATGGATCAGGCCAAAATCAGTGGAAATGTGACCGTTGAGGAAATGGAAATCAACCAATTCCCCATCGGATTGGTCGCTGCCAAGGTAGAATTAGAAGATGCCAATGCGATTCTTTCGGTGGTCAATGAAATCAATGGAGTCAAAAAAATCGACCTTAACGGCATCATCGGACTGGAATACAATACCTTGGACATGGAGGCCCGGCTCAATGATCCAAACCTGGTTATTTTTGAGCCATTTTTATCCAAATACATCACCAAACTGGGCGGAACTGTGGCCGGTAATCTTCAAATCCGGGGAACTACAAATGCCCCTGAAATAATCGGTACCGGAAGGCTAAATGATGCCCAGTTTCATGTCAATTATCTGGGAACCGATTACCGCGCAGACGGCAGTATTCTTTTCCAACCTACCCAAATCAGCTTTCGGGATTTGGTCATCCGGGATGCATACGGCAAAAGAGCCACATTTACGGGTGGCTTGAACCATCAGGCGTTTTCTAATATCTATTTGGACATTTCTTCCAGGCTGACGGATTTCCAAGTTCTGAATACCACTTCCCGTGACAATGAATCATTCTATGGAACTGCCTTTGCCACTGGCACGCTATCCGTCCGGGGGAGTACCAGTAATTTGGACATCAATGCCAAGGTTGCTTCCAATAACAATACCCGGATTTACATTCCCCTCACCAGCAGCAATAACCAATACCAGGAGGACTTTATCCAAATCATCAATATTCAGGACACTGTCCGAATCAATGCCCTTTCCGAAGACATCAACCGCCTGGACCTGGAAAATATCCGGATGAATTTCGAACTGGATGTGACCCCGGATGCCGCCATTGAGATCATCATCGATCCCAAAACCGGTGAAAGCATCCAGGGAAGAGGCCGGGGGCTGTTGACCATGAACATTGATACCCAGGGTAATTTCTCTCTTTCTGGAAACTATGAAATCACGGACGGGAAATATTTCTTCTCCCTTTACAATGTGGTGAAAAGGGAGTTCATCATTGACCCGGGAAGCCGAATCACCTGGTTTGGAAATCCTTACGAGGGCATCATGAGCATCAAGGCAGTCTATGAGGAGGATGTCTCCCTTCAGCCCTTGCTGACCAATGCCTCCAATCAGGAAAACAGCCAGATGCGGAGAAGGTACCCTTTGAAAATTTACATGAATCTGGAAGGAGAGTTGCTTTCGCCTAACATCTCATTCAGCTTCGATTTCTCAGAATTCCCTTCCAGCGGGGACATTCAAACCACCATTTCAGCCTTCCAAAGCCGAGTTGCGGCTGATGAACAGGAAATGAACCGCCAGGTATTTTCTGTGATCATGACGAAAAACTTTTCTCCGGAAGGCCAATTCTCCGGAGTTGCGAATATATCTTCAAGCTTGGGCAATCTCCTTTCATCCCAGTTGAACACCTTCATTTCCCAAATGGACAAAAATCTGGAGGTAAATATCGATCTGGCCACCCTGGACGAAAACACCCTGGAAAACTTCCAGCTCAGCGTGGCTTACACTTTCTTAGACGGTCGTCTAAGGGTATCCCGAGATGGGGGTTTTACGGACAATCAAGGAAATGCCAGTGCGGCTTCGATCATCGGGGATTGGCAGGCAGAATACATGCTGACCGAAGATGGGGTATATCGACTGAGAATATTTAACCGAAACAATTACAATACCTTTACCTCGCTTTCCCTGACTCAAAATCTTCTGACCTACGGAGCTTCCGTCACCCAAAACGTTTCCTTTAACTCATTCTCCGAATTGTTCAAAAAAATCACAGGACGGAAAGCTGCGAAGATGACCCAAAACGACTCGGATGATTTTCTCCGCTTGGATTACCAACAAGAAGGGGATTGGAAGCCTGTGGATTTGGAAAAATTACCCTTGGAAAAGGATATTGAGGTTCCGGTGATTCAGGAAAAAACAATCCCAAAAGAGGATGATCTGTAAACATTCGGGGTGATTTCCGGATTTCTTTAAAAAACAGAAAATGGATAAAATCACACTGTTCTGGTTCAGAAGAGACCTAAGACTGGAGGATAACACGGGCCTTTTTTATGCCCTGCAGCAGGAAAAAAATGTGCTTCCGCTCTTCATTTTTGACACCAACATCCTGGACAAGCTGGAAGACAAAGCCGATGCAAGGGTAGAGTTTATCTTGGATCAGCTCCAATCCCTAAAACAAAAACTGGAAGAAAAAGGCGGCTCCCTCCTGATCAAACAGGGAAAGCCTGAGGAAATATATCCCAAACTAATCGAAGAGTACCAAATCCACTCGGTCTATACCAATCGGGATTATGAGCCTTATGCCAAGGAAAGGGATCAAAAAATCGAGAAGTTCCTCCAATCCAAAAACATTGAATTTTTCACCTTCAAAGACCAGGTAATCTTCGAGCCCGGAGAGATCCTCAATGGTTCAGGTGAGTTTTACAAAGTCTTCACTCCCTTTAGCAAGGTTTGGCTGGAGAAGTTTAAAGAGTCCAAAATCCAAGTACTCCAAGACCCAAACTGGAAAAATCTGCATGCTACCAAACCCTTGCCTGATTTTTCCCTGGAGAAATTGGGCTTTGAGACTACAGACATCAAGATTCCTTCCAAAATGGCTGATGAAGACATTATTCAGCATTATGACAAAACCAGAAATTTTCCTGCGAAAGAAAACGGAACTTCAAGACTTGGAATACACTTAAGATTTGGAACCATTTCCATCCGAAAGCTTGCCCTGAAGGCCTCAGAACTAAATGAGACTTACCTGAATGAGTTGATTTGGAGGGAATTTTACCAGATGATACTGGCCTACAATCCCCAAGTGGTGGACAAGGCCTTCAAACCTGCCTACGACGCCATTCCCTGGAGAAATAATGAGAAGGAATTCAAAGCTTGGTGCGAAGGAAAGACCGGCTATCCAATCGTGGATGCCGGAATGCGGGAACTGAATGCTACCGGCTACATGCACAACCGCGTTCGGATGATCGTGGCATCCTTCCTGACCAAACATTTGTTAATTGACTGGCGATGGGGAGAGGCCTATTTTGCAGCCAAACTCCTGGATTATGACTTGGCGGCCAATAACGGAGGCTGGCAATGGGCAGCAGGCACCGGGACAGATGCCCAACCTTATTTCCGGATTTTTAATCCAGAATCCCAAACCGAAAAATTTGACAAAGAGCTCAAGTATATCAAAAAATGGGTGCCGGAATTCGACACCAAAGATTACCCAAAAACCATCGTAGATCATAAATTTGCCAGAGAAAGAGCACTGGACACTTACAAAAAAGCCTTAGACCAATGAACATCGGAGATAAAGTCAGATTACTGCATGGAAGAGAAGAAGGAATCATCCGAAGAGTCTCTTCTGGCGGCAGAATCGAAGTAGAAATCGAAGATGGCTTTATCATTCCCGCCTTGAAATCGGAAGTAGTTTTGATCGCTGAAGCCGAAAAAAATTACTTCGGGGAGCAGAACTCCATCTCCAAGGAAGAAAATCCAGTTTTGCCGATTTCTGCCCCAAAGGATCAGGGAATCTATTTGGCCTTCCTTCCGATCAACGACCAAAATCTCAGTCTTTATCTGATCAACGATAGCAAAATGCCCTATTTGGCGCACGTTTCCGAGATTTTTGGGACCAACAGCCGGACGCTTTTTGCAGCTTCCCTTCAAGCGGGAGAGGCAAAAAAATTTGACGACCGTCTCCTCAAAGACATGGACGAGTGGCCTTCTTTCATGCTTCGGTTTATCCCTATCCAAAACAAACTCGAAAAAGCCATCCCTCCTTTTGAGAAAAAGTTAAAAATCAAAGCCACCCAATTTTTCAAACATCTGAGCAAAGCTCCGATTATGGGAAAAAATGTGTACTTATTCGGATTGGAAAATACCACCCAGGAGCTGGACATCCGAAGCTTGAATGCGGAGCTCCAACAAATTCAAACCAGTCCAGCACCCTTGCCTACCCAAAAACCGGCCAAATCCATCGACTTGCACATAGAGCAACTACATCCCAATCCGGATAATTTGAGCAATTCAGAAAAAATGAGAATTCAGCTCGAAACGTTTGAAAGCAAGCTCAACCAAGCCATTGCCAGCGGAATGGACGAAATCACATTTATCCATGGTCTGGGAAATGGAGTCCTTCGAAAAGAAATTCACAAGCGCTTGAGCCAATTAGGAAATATTAAGTACTTTCAGGACACTCAGAAAGATCAGTGGGGCTATGGGGCCACTCTGGTGAGAATTTCCTGATCATGCAAGCAAAGATTTCTCCGATTTACCTCATTTTTGAGCAGCAGCACCATGAGGCCAAAACCTTGTTTTTGGCTTTGGGAAAACAAATCAAATCCAAAAAAGCAGTAGAACTCCTTTCCAAAATGGAATTCATGGAGCTATTTGCTGACTTGCTTGCCAAAATTCATTTTGAAAAAGAGAATTTCGGAAAGAGCCTTTTCTCCCCGTTTAAATCTCTCAAACGCTCTCTTCGAATCATCCAGCATCTCAAACTCGTCGAAAAAACCACTTTGGATCGAGTCAGTACCCTGGATGTCCAGCTGGCCAGTTTTTCAGACTATCTGGCAGCTCAAAAAAGGAAAGGCCAAAAAGAAGCGTTTGACTTGGTAATTGGAAGTACCCTGAAAATTTGGGATAACTTTCTGGAAAAAACCCGCCATTCCAGCAAAGGGGTCAGGCCCCTGGAGATCCGGACGGCCATCAACCAACTGGTAGAAGAAGAACTCGAATTTTTGCAAAAAGACCTCAAAATCCCCTTTTCTACGCATGCTTTTCCGGAGCTTTTCGAAAGCCTCCGAAAAATCATCATGTTGGAAAATCTCCTAGTCCACTTGGGATTCAATCCAATTTTTGTCCCTCAGATCCATCAGGAAATTCAGCAACTTAAGGAAAACCTCAAGCCTTGGTATTCCAATCATTTGGCCTTGCAAGCATTGGCGGCATTCTTGTCTCAAAAAGAAAATCCTTCCAAAAAATATCTCGATTGGGCCAAGGATCTCAAAGCAGAAAAGAAAGGCCTGTCTTCCCAAATCGAAAAACAGGCCGTGGACTTATTTCAAAAGATTACCTCCTAATTAGATTTTGGAAAGGGCATTGGCTAGATCTTTTTTCAGATCTTCCGCATCCTCCACTCCCACACTCAAGCGGATTAAGGAATCAACCAAGCCGACTTTCTCCCGCTCTTCCCGGGGAATAGAGGCGTGGGTCATACTCGCAGGATGGCCGCAAAGGGACTCCACTCCACCCAAAGATTCCGCAAGGGCAAAAAGATGGAAATTCTCCATCACCTTCTTGGCATCCTCCAGCTTATTTCCGACCAAAGTAAAAGAAATCATCCCCCCGAAGTCCCTCATCTGTTTTTTGGCAATATCGTGGTTGGGATGGTCTTCAAATCCCGGCCAATAGACTTTTTCCACCTTGGGATGGTTTTTGAGATAGGCTGCGATGGTTTTTCCGTTCTGGCAATGTCTCTCCATTCGAAGATGAAGCGTTTTAATTCCTCTCAGCACCAAAAAACAATCCTGAGGACCGGGAGTAGCCCCACAGGCATTTTGTAGAAATACCAACCGGGAAGCAAGCTCATCGTCATTCAGCACCAAGGCACCCATGACCACATCAGAATGGCCTCCCAAATACTTGGTCACCGAATGCATGACAATGTCCGCACCCAAATCCAGCGGGTTTTGAAGATAAGGAGAAGCAAAGGTATTATCGACAGACAGCAACAAGCCGTGTTTCTTACACACCTGAGATACCGCCTGAATGTCAATGATGTTCATCATGGGATTGGTGGGAGTTTCCACCCAAACCATTTTGGTTTTTTCATTGACCAAAGAGGAAATGTTGTCGGGATCCGTCATGGAAACAAAATGAAACTTAATCCCATACCGCTCAAAAACCTTGGTGAAAAGACGGTAGGTTCCTCCGTACAGATCATTCGTAGATATGATTTCATCTCCGGGGCTGAAAAGCTTGACCACTGCATCAATCGCACCCAATCCAGAGGAAAAGCAAATGCCATGTTTCCCATTTTCCAAAGCTGCCAAACTGTTTTGTAGAGCAGTTCGGGTGGGGTTATGGGTTCGGCTGTATTCGTACCCGAGGTGATCTCCGGGGGACTTTTGCACGTAGGTGGAAGTCTGGAAGATCGGTGTCATGATCGCCCCGGTAGAAGGGTCAGGGCTGACACCTGCATGAATGGCTTTGGTACCAAATTTCATGGATGAATAATTAGTTTTGAAATAGTAAATACGGATTCAATCTTGGATTGGATTAGGGTTCAATTCTTTCAAGCTCCAAACTTGGGAAAGAATTTGAGGTGAAAACCCTATTTTTGACAACCAAAGATGACAAAAAAGCCCAGTATTTTCAAAATTTTAGGTGAGTACTTCCGAACTCATCCATTGGCGGTAGCAGGGTGGTTTTGGGTGACGATCACTCCGATTCTGGGTTCCTTGGTATTAGTGTCCCAATACGCCCGACTGGAGGCAATCCACCTGGATTCTATGGGGAATCAAATCCTTATTTCCTGGGCAATCGCTGTAGTATTGGGACTTGCACTTTTACCCACCACCTTGACTTCTTTAGCCATTGGCTTTTTTTGGGGATGGTCAGGATTTATCAGTTTACTTGTAGGGTATGTTTTGGCAAATATCCTGGGGTACTTGATCGGGAAACTCTTGAACACGGATTTTCTTGCAGTCCTAAACCGGCAAAATCCAAGGCTTGAACAGGAACTGGCAAAAAGGATTCAGCACCCGGGAGGCTTGATCTTTTTTGTTCGAATCAGCCCGGTCATTCCCTTTGCCATTTCGAATTTTGTCTTTGCGACTTTACATATTCCGCTCCGTAAAGTCTTATTTTTTGGGGTTCCGGGCATGCTTCCCCGAACCCTGATTGCTTTTGTCACCGGAGTGATTGCCAATTCTTTTTTGGGTGCAAAGGAAGCCATCAACCACCCCAGCCAGTGGATATTCTTGGGAGTTCTATTGGTGTTGAGTTTTGGAGGAATATACTGGAGTTGGAAAAAGGGCAAAAACTAACGCAAAAGGTACATTTTTCCATATCCTTTGGTAAATCCTCTGTCCCCGGCTGTGGGTCTATGTTCCATAAACTGTCCGTTTTTCCGGATCAATACCCGGTAAATATAGACGCCATTTGCCAGCTGATCCCCGAATTCATCCCGTCCATCCCAGGCATATTCGGTAATGTTATTCCCGATTCGGATAGGACCCAGCTCATCCTGCAGAATTTCCCGGACTACCCGGCCGGTGACGGTCATGATCTGGATTTTGATTTCATCCGGAATTTCTGCCCCAGTGAGGGTAAACACAAACCTTACCGAAGTACTGAAGGGATTGGGATAGGGGTAGAAATTACTGATCTGGGATTCATTGACTACTTCAAAGGTAATTTCATAGGGCTGTTCCGAATCCTCATTGGTAATTCTAAGCGTATACACTCCATCTTCCAAAGGACCGGGAATAAATGAAACTCTGAAGTCTTCATTCTCCGAAGCCGGAGACCAAGTCAAATTGGGATTGGAGAAATTGATTTTTTGAAACTGGCAGCCTTCGCAGGACTTTTTCAGGAAAATTTCCATTCCCAAAGTATCCTTTTTGTAGAGCAAGGTTTGGTCGTTTTTGAGCAACGCTGTCACCATCACATTCGGAGACACCAGATCACCGTCCATGATATAAACTCCGTCAAAATTGACATCTAAAAGAGAGGTGCTGTTGTCCGCCTCGACCAAAAAGGTGTTTCCCAACTTGATCAGGTTATTTCGGAAGCTCTGTTCTTGTTGGATTCTTGGATTGGCAAACACTTCCAATTCATTGACTCCGGCATTTCCCACACTGTTGAAATCCACGGAAAATTCAAAAAACTCCCCAGCTTTTACCGCTGGAAATTTCCGGGTAAAATTCTCCACCTTCTTGGAATTAAGGTTCGTCAATGTCCAGTTTACCTGAATCGAATCCAGGAAATTATAAACCGATACATTTTTGAAAATGAATTCCACGCTGGCATTCTGACCCTCCCGCAACTGGATAGGCTCTACAGGGGATTTTTGAACCAAAACTCCCTCCGGCACGCCTTCAAAATTCACCTGCCACTTGTCCAATTGGGCAGGAGC
>JAJLJS010000188.1:0-2401 GCA_033844545.1 Cyclobacteriaceae bacterium
ACGATGGCAAAGCCTTTGATTGGTCCCTGACCCAAAGCATACAAAATTGCACCGGTCAGGAAGGTGGTCACGTTACCATCCAAAATTGCAGAGAAGGCTTTGCTATACCCGGTGCTGATGGCTGCCATCAAACCGCTTCCATTTCTGAGTTCTTCCTTGATACGCTCAAAGATCAACACGTTCGCATCGATGGACATACCGATGGTCAATACGATACCGGCAATACCTGGCAAAGTCAATGCTGCTCCCAGCTGGGCCAGGATTCCAAGGATAAAGAATACGTTGAACACCAAAGCAGCGATAGCTACCAAACCACCTTTGGAATAGTAGGCCACCATGAAAAGTACTACCAAAACCAAACCGGCAACCATGGAGATGATCCCTTGGTTTTGTGCTTCTTTACCCAAAGTTGGGCCGATGATGCTTTCTTCTACGATTTGGGTTGGTGCTGGAAGAGAACCAGACTTCAGAATGTTTGCCAAATCCTGAGCCTCCAAAAGGGTGAAGTTTCCGGAAATTTCAGACTGACCGTTAGGGATTTCACCGTTTACGACCGGAGCAGTGTATACATAATCATCCAAAACGACCGCAATTCTTCTTCCGATGTTTTCGGAAGTTAGATTTCTCCATTTTCTCGCTCCTTCTGCGTTCATCTGCATGGATACTGCAGGTCTGGAAGTCTGATCCAAGGTTTGTCTTGCATCTGTTACCACGTCACCTTCTAGTGGAGCTTGGTCTGACCCACGGGTAGTTTTGATGGCATAAAGCTCCAAAAGCTCAGATCCATCTTCAGCTTTGGTAGGCTTCACTCCCCAAAGCAATTTCAAATCTCTGGGAAGGAAAGAAGCGTAACGCTCGTTTTTCAGGATTCTATTGATAATCGTGGTGTCTCTCACATCGTAGACCAAGCCATAGTTAGCCTTGATCAAGTTGATCAAAGGAGATACATCATTGGACTGGTTCATGGGATCCAGCTCCTGAAGTTGCTTCTCCAGTACATTTTTCAAGGAATCTTCTTCGGAAAGACCTTCGGTGGTTGGAGTTTCAGCCGGAGTGGAGGTTGATTTTTGATCTGCTACCCATGCAGTGTTGATCGCTTCGATGGATCCTCCATATTCGTTCAACTCCAGTACTTCCCAAAACTGAAGCTTGGCCACACCCTGAAGCAAGTTTCTAACTCGCTCTTGGTTGTCTACACCGGGAAGTTCGATCTGAATTCTGCCAGAACCAGCGATTCTTTGGATGTTTGGCTGAGAGGTACCAAATCGGTCGATACGGGTTCTAAGGATGTTAAATGATCTGTCGATTGCATTTTCTACCTCGGTATTGATCAAGTCAAGAATCTCAGAATCGGAAGATTCCAAAGAAATTCTTCCCCTGTTGGCAGCGGTAGCAAAGATGCTGCTTAAGTTTTTACCTGGATTATTTCTTTGCCATGCAGAATAGAATAGGTCCACAAATCTTGCATTGGAGGTTTTGGCTTCTTCTCTTGCCTCATCCACAGATTTGTTGAAGGCCTCGTCTTTGGGATTTCCGGCGATTCCTTTGACGATTTCCACAGGGGAAACTTCCAAAGTCACATGCATACCGCCTTGAAGGTCAAGTCCAAGTCCAAGCTCGGTTTCTTTTACTTCTTGGTAGGTATAGTCAGCCCCTAAGAAATTGTAAACAGGCTGTCTCCAGATGGAATCCAGAAAAGCTCTTCTTTTGGCAAAGTCGATATTGCCGGAGGCGTCAGTGGCATAAGCTGTTGCTTCTTGCTGAACGCCATTGGATACGAATGTGAAAGACAGATAATACAGGCAAAGCGCTGTAATCACGACTGTCAAAAACACAATGACACCTTTGTTTTGCATAAGGAATTAGATATTTAATTGATTTGGAAATACAGAATTAGGTCTTCCCTTTGGGGGAAGAATGTGAAGTCGGAAAGAAGCTTTCCTTAGGGGCCCTTGGTGGAAATAATCTGCTCAAAAAGTATTTCTACCCAAGAAATTGGAATAGAAGCAGCGGTGGTTTGGATAGATGGAAGCTCTATTTCAAAGCTGAAAACCTGATAAAGCAAGTAAAATACGGAATGTGCGATTTGCAGGGCGAAAGGCACCACTGCATCAACGGCAACATTCAAAAAAGTCTGTTCCGGATGATCACTTTGCTGTTCAGTTTTGGTGATTTCATCCTGTGATGGGGTGTATTCGATGCTGGAAACGAACATACAAAACAAAATAGCCAGCATCAGCGTGACGCGCTGTCTCATAAGGCTAGTGTATGTCCGGGTAGGTTTCATGCGCGGCAAATATAGGCATTATTTGATATTCAAGCCTTTTCAGCCGGATTTTTTGGCTTACATGCCAGTTTTGGATCTCAAATAGGTGCGGACCACGTCCAAAGCCCGGTCAAA
>JAJLJS010000189.1:0-1043 GCA_033844545.1 Cyclobacteriaceae bacterium
CCAGCTCGGCTGGCCGTCGTAGGGGCCGGCGAGCTTCCACCAGGCCAGGGCGCCGGCCAGGATCACGCCGTCGCGCACCAGCACCAGGCCCAGCAGCCAGGTCGGCAGCGCCTCGACCAGCCACAGGCCCAGGAAGGCGCAGCCGAGCATGAGCTTGTCGGCCACCGGGTCGAGCAGGCTGCCGAGCCGGCTCTGCCAGCCGAAGCGCTTGGCCAGCAGGCCGTCGAGGGCGTCGCTCAGGCCCGCCGCCAGCGCCAGCCAAAGCGCCGCCCGGTAGTGCCCGGCCCAGAGCAGCCAGGGCAGCACGGGCGCCAGCACCAGGCGCAGCCCGGTGAGCAGGTTGGGCAGGTGGCGCAGCTTCATGGCCGCAGGCGGTAGCCCGCCGTGGCCTCGCCGGAGGCGGCCTCGTCGGCGGCCAACACCTCGCCGGCGGCCAGGAAACCCTCGAAGGTGGCCCGGTCGACGGCCAGCTGCAGGCTCAGCTGCAGGCTGTCCGGGGTGGCCTCGACCACCTCCAGCCCGGCCACCACCGGCAGGGTCTGCAGGTAGCCCATGGCGCGGGCGAAGTCGCCGGCGCTGGCCAGGCCGGTGATGCGCACGACCAGGGTCTCGGGCGCGCCCACCTCGGCGCGCACGGCGTCGCGGCGGGCGATGGCGTCGGCGGCGCCATCGGCGCCCGAGGCCAGCGCGCGCTGCGGGCTGGGGTCGGAGAACGACCAGCGCGACAGCTCCTCGCCGCCGCGGCTGAGCACCCAGTCGGCCGTCCAGCCCTGGCCCTCGCGGAACAGGCGGCCCAGCAGCTGGGTCGTGGCGCCGTAGCGGTCGCTGAGCGGCTGCATCTGGGCGGCGTTGCGGGCCCACAGGGTCTGCACCGCGGCCTGCTCCACCGAGCTGCCGGCCGGCAGGGCGAAGGACAGGCCGCGCTCGGTGCCGCGCCCGGCCAGCGGCTTGACCACGTTGAGCTGCTGGCTCGACACCAGGCGCGGGCCGCGGCCGTCGTCGATGGCCAGCCACAGCAGCGGCCGCGGCCGCTCGGCGCCCCA
>JAJLJS010000190.1:0-12211 GCA_033844545.1 Cyclobacteriaceae bacterium
GATTAGGACTTTGTATCGTTAAGGCTCTGACCAAACTTTATGAGGGAAATGTCCAGATCGAAAGTAAAGTGGGGCAAGGAACGACAGTTTTCCTTTCACTTACCTTTGGAAAAGCCCAAGAAAAGCCTTCAGATCTTATCAAGTCCCAAGAAGAACAGCTTTTGCAAGGCAAAAAGATTCTAGTTGTTGAAGACAATCCTGTCAACCAACTTGTAATCAAATCCATTCTCAGGAAGTGGAAAGGAGTATCGTATGATTTTGCAAATCACGGAATAGAAGGACTGGAAAAGCTCCGGGAAAGTCACTTTGACCTGATCTTAATGGACCTACAAATGCCAGAAATGGACGGGTATGAAGCAACCCAAGCAATCCGCAGTGGGTTGGCCGGACCAGCCTGTCAGAATATTCCGATAATTGCCGTGACAGCGGACACTACCGAAAAGAGTAAAGTCCATGCCAAATCAGTCGGGATGGACGATTACATGACTAAACCGGTGGATGCAGATTTGCTCCAAGAAAAGGTTCTTCAGGCACTCTTCTTAGAAAAGGTTCAGCTCAACCACCTTTAGGACTTAAATCTGAATTTCAGGTATTTGATTTTCTCTCCTTTTTCGGAAAACATCTTTTCATACCGGGTCTTGATACCGTGATGATCATCTTTCATCTCGCTTTGATAAAAGTCGTGGGTGAAGGCAATTACCTCGATATCTTCCCTGCTTTTCACCAACTCCAAAGTATAGTCAAAAAGACCAGTGTTATCGGTTTTGAAATGTACCAAGCCTTCTTTTTTAAGCATTGGCTTATACATGTCCAAAAACCGGGGTGAAGTCAAGCGACGCTTTTCGTCCCCATCCCTAGGGAAAGGATCCGGAAAAGTGATCCATAATTCAGAAATTTCTCCTTCTGCAAAAAATTCATCCAGCTTTTGGATCTGAGTTCTCAAGAAAGCGACATTATGGATCCCTTCTGCAGTGGCGGTGGAGCTTCCCTTCCAGATTCTACTTCCTTTGATATCCACTCCGATAAAGTTCTGTTCCGGGTATTCCCTACCCAAACCCACGGTAAACTCTCCCCTTCCGCAGGCAAGCTCAACTACTATCGGATTTGGATTTTGAAATTGCTTATCGTTCCAATGTCCTTTGATTTCTTCAAAAATCGGCTTTCCAGCCTGGACAACATTTGGATTCGCCTCATTTTGGGCAAAGCGAACCAGCTTTTTTCTACTCATTTAAAGGTCATCAATTTCTGCGACCACAAAAGTACTGCCTCCGATAAATATCAAGTCATTTGGACCTGCATTTTTTCGGGCAAAGTTTAACGCATCATTGATTTTGGGGATTATCTCCCCCTGAAGTTGATATTGGGCCGCTTTTTCAGCAAGATCTTGTGCCCCCAATGCTCTGGGAAGATCCGCTTGGCAAAAAATATATCGGGCATCTTTTGGCAAAAGGGTCAATATTTTGGAAATATCTTTATCCTGAACCATACCCAAAACCATCCAAAGTTGGTCAAAAGTATAGGTCTTCAATTGATCCAGAATCTCTCTGATTCCGGGTTCGTTGTGTCCTGTATCAGCGATCACCAGTGGCTTTTCCCCTAAAATCTGCCATCTCCCTTTCAATCCTGTTAAGTAAGAGACTTCCGCGAGACCTTTCTCAATCGCCTCAGCCGGAATCTTCCAACCTTTCATTTTCAGCTGATTGAAGGTTTCCAAAATACCGGGAAGATTGAATCGCTGGTAATCTCCCAATAAGCCTAATGAGACCTGTGTGCTTTTCTCTCCGGTTTTAACTTCGTATTGAGCTGAAGGATGAAAATTTGTTTTCACATTACCTATTTTCCTCACTTGATGAATTTGATCAGCAAAAAAGATCTCAGAATTGGATTCTTTTGCCTTTTGGAGAAAAACGGGGGTGGTTTCCTCCTGAGTTTGGCTAATGACCACCGGGACATGAGATTTGATAATTCCTGCCTTTTCTCCAGCAATTTCCGGAAGGGTTTCTCCCAAAAACTGCATGTGATCCCAACCAATATTAGTGATCAGGGAAACCTCCGGAGTGATGATATTGGTGCTATCCAGTCTTCCTCCCATGCCAACTTCAATGACTGCTATATCCACCTGCTCCTGAGCAAAATGCCAAAAAGCCAAGCCTACCGTCATTTCAAAGAAGCTCGGTTTTAGCTCATCAAGAAAATCCTTATTTTCTTTAACAAACTGAACTACTGATTCTTCGGATATTTCATCTCCATTAATTTTGATCCTTTCGGTAAAGGATTTCAAATGGGGAGAAGTATAAAGCCCGGTTTTGTAACCAGCGGCCTGTAGAACCGCTGCAATAGAATGTGATGAACTTCCTTTCCCATTGGTTCCAGCAACATGGACTGTTTTGAACCGATGGTGAGGATTTCCAAGATGCGCACAAAGCGCAATGGTATTATTAAGATCTTTTTTGAAAGCTGCAGCTCCGACCCGCTGAAACATGGGGAGAGCATTGAACAAATAATCCAGTGTTTCCTGGTAATTCATACTTAATCTACCTTGATCACAAAGGTTATTTTTCCGGTTGAAAAATCCGCGGCGGCACCACCGGATTTTTTAAAGCTGATCTGATTTACAACCTGTCGGTAGTAAGCTAAAACTTCATTGGAAACATTGTATTCCAAGGGAACTGCCTGCACTACCCGACCAGAATCATCCACCGTGATTTTAAAAACTATTCTTCCATTCCGAGTCGATACACGGTCATTGATATTCGGTCTGGAAGCAAAATCCCATCCTGCCAAATCCAAGCTATATCCCGCGCCAGAGTTGGTTCCTTTGCCGCTGCCTTCGCCCATAATCGCTCTTCCATCCACCGTGCCGGTAGGTCTTCCTTCATCTCCTTTGGCATTGGAAGAACCTTGGGCTCCTCCTGATGCGGGAGTCGTACTTTTGCCGGAAGTCCCACCAGCCCCAAATATTGCTCTTTGGTCAATTTTAGGCTGCTCAGGAGCCTTTTGAGTGGTTGTTTCCGCCTCAGACTTTGCGGGAGTGGTTACGGTTTTAACAGGCTCGGTTTTAGTAGGCTCAGGCTTCTTAGTTTGCTCAGCAGCTTTTTCCTCTCCTCTAATAGGTGATGGCTTATTTGTAACTGCCTGATTGGCTGCTGGCTTAGAGGTGTTTTTTGGTTTGGCTGTTTCCGTTTTAGGACTCGGAGCAGGTGTTGCAGGCTGGGTTACTACAGGAGCCACTTCTCCGGGAGCTGCCTGCTCTAAACTTTGAGAAGGAGTTTCAGAAGGGGCATTCGGGCTATTTCGGTTTCCCGACCCAGTATCTGTAAAACCAAGATTCAGTTCCAAACCATAGGTAGGCAAGGGTGGGATTGGCTGCTGCCAAACCACTATAAAGTAAAAAGCCAGTAAAAGAAGTGCATTCAGCACCGCTGTGATGACCGCGGATTTTCTTTTACTATCCTTTTCTACCTGATCTGAATCCCAAGTTTGCATGATTAGTAAGGTTTTGTAGCGATGGATACATTGGCCTCAAGACCAGCTGCAATTCCACCTATTTCCACCAGGTATTCTACGGGGACTTCCTTGTCGATATGCAAAACTACCTGTCCTTTTTTCCCTTCCAGGAGTCCTGTGAGTTCTGCCTTTACTTGTTCTCTATTAACGACCTTATCGTTAACGGAGTATCTGAGGTCTTTGGTTACCGACACGGTAACTTCCTGCATGACAATGTCAGAAGTCTCGCTGGAAGGCAAATTAACCGGGAGGCCTGAGGGTGTAATGAAAGAAGAAGTAAGCATGAAGAAAATCAACAACAGAAAAATAATGTCTGTCATCGAGGACATGCTGAAGGCTGCATCTACTTTATTTTTTGCCTGAAGTCCCATAATTATTTATCCTGAAGAAGGTCAATAAACTCGATGGAAGTGTACTCCATGTTGTGCACCAATTTGCTAACCTGAGTTACCAAATAATTGTAGCCCAAATAGGCCACAATACCTACCACTAGTCCAGTAGCTGTAGTGATCATCGCTTCATAGATACCCATCGAAAGGAGTTTTGGAGAAACCATTCCTTCCTCTTGAGCAATGGAAATGAAGGCCTGAATCATCCCGGTAACAGTTCCTAAGAAACCAATCATCGGTGCAGCACCGGCTACGGTTGCCAAAAGGCCCAGATTTTTTTCAAGCTTATAAATCTCGATTTTACCCACGTTCTCGATGGATACTTCTATACTTTTCAATGGAGCTCCGATTCGCTCGATTCCTTTGGAAATCATATTGGCTACAGGAGTATTTTCTCCCATGCATAAGGCTCTGGCCTTTTCCACCTGTCCACTTTGCACCAAAACTTTTACCTGATCCAACAAATGGGCCGGAGTTTTTGCGGCTTTCTTGAGGGTCAGGAGCTTTTGTACAAAAATGAAAATCGCCAGCACAAAAAGGATGTAGAGCGGAATCATCATGTAACCGCCTTTGATCAAAAGATCAAGTAATCCGATGTTTTCTTTGGTTGCTTCTGCTGCGAGGGAGTCGGCCGTAGCCAATGAATCTACTGAGAGGGTCTGGAGAAGGATCATATTAATATTTCAAAATCCACAATTCTTCGGTGTATTGGGATTTGATCTTCTCGAGCTCTTCTGCCGCTTTTCTGAAACTTGGAAACTTACCAATGGCCAATCTATAATTGGAACTTTCAGCATACGGAAGAATCAGAAACACCTCAGAAACTTTTGCTTGGAAGGTCGGAGCGATTTTTAATGCATCTTGCTCTGAGGGTACACTCCCTACAACAATGAAATACTGAGGCCGATCGGTTTGATTCTCGATTCGGATCAAATTACCTGTTACAGGTTGGGCAATTGTTGTACCAGATTCTGCCGGTTTAGAAATATTAAGGTCAGCTTGTGATTTTTTTTCGAAGGACTCTTGATTTTCGGAATCTTGAAACTCCTCAGTCTTTGAAGTCAGGGCTAAGGAATCCTGTTCTTCCACAGGTTTTGGGTCCGGAATTTCGGGTTTTGTTTCTGCCAATGTGGGGAGAGACTCGACGGAATTGGGGCTTTGCATTTGCCAGAAAATAAGTGCCACCACAGCTACGGCCAATACTACCACTATCCAAGCCCAAGCAAATGAACTTTTTTTGTCCTTGGAGGTCTTGTTGGCAGGTTTAGAACTTAGCTTCTCCTGGACTTCGGATTTTTTCTTCCCTGTCTCTGCTACAGGTGTTTTTTCGGCAATTGAATTTGCCTTTAGCAGCGGTATTGCTTCTGGATTTTCGGAATTTTCTTCTTTTTGCGCAGGCTCTGCAAGCGGAGAAATTTCCTTAATGGGTTTGATCTCAACCCAAGGCAGCCCAAAGTCTTTAGGATCTTTCCACTGATTTTTATCTGAATCTTTTCCCGCCATTTTTAAAAAGCAATGCCACGAAACTAAGCCAAATCAGCGGAAAGCCCAACCCTTTCTTTGGAGAAAATCAAAATTTGAAACTGGCTCCTCCAATCAGCTGAACTCCCCTTACCGGATAATTCAACCATCGCATATTTTGCCCATTGGTCAGGTTGTTTCCTTCCGCAAAAACGGAAATTCGATCTGTGATTTTAAAATCTGCTTTTAGCTGTAAGTCAGCGATGGTTTTCAAATTTACCACCTCGGGTGCTGGAGGGGAAATTACTGTATTATCAATCCCTCTGGCTTTGATCCCTCCCATAAAATTAAGATTGGCCTGGATCAACAGTTTCTCAAAAGGTTTAATTTGATTATTGATTCTCAAGGCCCAAACTGGCCGATGCCATGCTTCCTGCTGGGTGGACAAATCATACTGATAAAAATCCAGTCTGGAGCCCAAGGTATAGATCTCTGAAAACTTAAAGCCCAATTCTGCATTTAGATTGGCGACAGTAGTTTTTTCGTCATAGACCACTTCAAACTTTGCAGAATCAGTCATGCTGTTGACAAAGAAGTGCAAATTATTGAACCTGCTGATGTCCAATCCAGCACGGTAATGGAATCCTTCATTAAACTGCCCCTCGATTCCTCCAGCTATTTTATAGTTGTTGACAGTATTCAACAGCTGAGTATCCGGTCCAAGGAACGGATTTTCCTGCACAAAGGTGAAATAGGTATTCCGATTGACATCCCCGGAGAATTCCCCATAAAACCCGAATTCCTCAGCAAATTGATAACTGGCCTTTAGCACAGGGAATATTCTGAAGTCACTGGATTTATTGGCTATAGAATCATCTTCTGAGACGATGTTTAATCCAGCCGTAAATCTGAAAGCTTCGTAATCGTAGGAAATCCGAGGACGAATCGAAAAGTAATTTCTTAGCAGCTCATAGGATTCATTGGATGGATTGGTATGATAATATTCCACACCGATTTTTCCGGACCAATCTGAATCTGTACGGAATTTCCCCTCTCCTTTCAGACCGATTTCATTTTCCCTAGCCAAATAACTGTCTTTGAAGGACCTGAATTTTATCTGCCCATCATAGGAAAACGGACCCACCTTTTCGATATCTCTTATTCCTCCGTGAATTTGAAAATTGTTCAGGATGTTTGAAGCAATAATGGGCCCTATAAAATCAGTTTCATTGGGAATTTGAAAGGTGGGATCCACGCCATAAAAAGAATATTTATCCTGAGCCCATCCTAATCCTCCATATACTTCTGCCGCCGAAAGGAAGTAGGAAATATCGCCGGAAAAATAGGTATGCGTTTCAGGGCTTTGTTCCCCTGCAATTTCTACAGGTCCTTTTCTAAATCCTTGATGCTTAAAATTCAGGGAATAGGCCAAAGGATCAGCCGTGATGGACATATATCTTCCTTCCAAAAGCGGAGAATCATAATTCCCATATCCAGCCCGTATAAAGCCCGGATAAAGATCCAATTTGGGTTGGCGATAATCCTTTTGCACAGCCGTGGGCTGAAGCTTTAAGGCTGGGATTGGAAGGAAATAAGGCGTAACAGAATATCTAAAATCCTGAATTCCTGTGGGCTGGGGTAAAACAGGAAGTTTCTCAAAAGATCTGGGCTGGGTGGGTACCGTCAATACCCGGTCTTTTCGGATCACAAACTCTTGATCTTGAACTTCTCCTCTTTTTCCGGTCTGTGCCCAAAGCGAGGAATTCCCTAAAGCAAAAGCACCGGAAGCCAATAGGATAGCAGCTAATTTTTTCATGGTTTAGTTTAGGTTTTTGAGTTTAGCGGATGCTTCAGCTTTGATTTCGGCATTCGTGGATCTTTCGACAATGGATTCCAAAGTGGCTTTTGCCTGGAAGGTCTCTCCACTTTTCACAAAGTTGTCGGCCAAAAGCAGGAACATCTTTCCATACCAATAGTCAAAATCCGCGAAAGGCCCAGAATAGTCGTAAATGGCATCGTTGGATTTCTCTATATCGCCTTTTTCCTGATAAGTCAGTGCAAGAAGATAAAGTCCCTCTGCCCCTTGAATCGTTTTGTATTGATTCACCAGAGAATTCAAAGTGGCCTCAGCCTGTGGGCCTTGTTTTAATTCTCGCTGAGCTTTTGCTTTGGTCAATAGGGCCGTCGGAGTGGTTTCCGGCAAAATCCCATCCAACAAAATCAGTCGATCTGCATAAGAAACCGCCTGAGAGAATTTTTTGGTGGCAAAATTTGCAATCATCAAACCTTGGATGGCTTCGGCCTCTTCTACTTTGTTTCGGGCATTTTGGGAAGCGGTCTCCAGATAAGGGATTGCCGCTGCATAGTTTCCTCTGCTCAATTCAATGGATCCTAATTTTTGAATCGCCCGGATTCGCTGAGGGGAAGCTGGTTCTTTTTCCAACTGGCGGAAGTACGTGATGGCCCGGTCAGAATCTCCGGCTTGAAAGAATGCATCGCCGGCAAAATACAAAGCATCCGTTTTTTGTGCGGATTGTGGGTAACTCCTCAGGTAGCTTTCAAAGGCTCTTGCAGCCTGAACATAATTTCTGTCCAAATACAAGCTTTTTGCGGCTTCAAATTCCAGGGATTGTACATTGCCAGCACCCGGGTTTGAGTTTTTATACCGGGCCAAATAGTCGCTGAATTCAGCCGATCTTCCCTGCAAGGCCAAAGTTTCTTGGAGCCCTTTCAGCGCAGTTTCAGCATTTTCCGCATTTGGATGCTGATCCAAAATCTGCTTGTAGTCAGAAATAGTCTGCTCGTAATTCTGGAGAGAGAAGTTTGCCACCGCCCTACCTTCCAAGGCATAGGGCACGAAAGGTGAACTCTGTCTGGAATTGATCAAATCTGAGAATGCAGTGGATGCTTCACGATAGCGAAGTTCTTCCAAATTGATCTGGCCTTTTTGATACATGGCATCTTCTCGATACAAGCTGCTTGGAAATCCCGCGATCAAACGGTCCAGATTATTCAGGGCTTCATTATTCTTGGTTTGGAAATTTTGAACAACTGCCAATCGGAAATAAGCATAATCGATTCCAGAGTTTTGCTCAGCAATGGCCTGCTGGAAAGTCCTTTCTGCCTCGGTAAATCTCTTTTGGACATACAGACAATCTCCCAACCTTAGGAGAGCGTCGTCATAATTCTGCTTCTCTGCATTTCCGCGGAGTTTTTCGGTGTATAACCTAAACTGCTCTTCAGCTTTGGCATATTGCTGGGTATTAAAAAAAGCATAGCCCAAGCCGTAATGTGTTTTTAGTAAATATGGATTAGCGGAAGCTGGCTTCAAGGCTCTCAAAGCTTCATAAGAACTGATGGCCTGAGGCAGATTTCCATCCGCAGCATGGATTTCACCTTTCCAAAAATGAGTCTCCAACAACAGGTCTTTGTCCACGGGGAAAGCCTGGGACTTATCCAAATACGAAAGCGCCTGTTTGTATTTCTGGTCCCTGTAATATACCATGGCCTGGAAATAGGCTACTTTTTGGTAGGCAGCCTGAATCCGGGGTGACTTGGTTCGGATTTTATCCATCTGCTCGATGGCTCTCAGGTAATCATTGGTATTGATGAGCGCTTCAGAAAGCAAAGTTTCAGCTTCATTCCTGAATTTTCCGGAGGGATACGTGTCCAAATATTCATCCAAGACGGAAATCCCTATCTGAAAACTCCCCTTCTGAAGATTGGTCTTCGCATAATTGAAAAGAGATTCTTCTTGAATGTTTTTGTTGAATGAAGTTTTTGAAGCTGCCTGAAAGCTTGTAGAAGCAAACTGGTAGTTTTCCAGCTTCAAATATGCATGTCCCAAATAATAGCTGGAAGCCTGCCCGATCTCATCGGTGGCTGAAGCAGAGACTTTTAAATAATCCGTGGCACGCTGATAATTACCAATTTCAAAGAAGGATATTCCCGCTTTATAAACCTCCTCACGGGAGAGCTCTCCTTTTCTTGCGTTGATAAAGGCATCGTAATTTTTGGAAGCATTCTGAAAATCCTTTTTGGCATAATACGCCTCTGCCAAATACAAATGGATGGTTTCTTTTCGATCCAGATTTTGTCCAGAGGCTAAAAGTGGTTCGGCATAGGAAATGGCTTGATCATGCTGTCCGGATTGGTAATAAAGCGCAGTCAAGAGATAAGGAACCTTGCTCGCATAAAGATTTGATTTCGCTGCTTCCTGGAGATCAGCTATGGCTTTTGGGTTATTTCCCTGCTCCACGGCAATAAATCCGCTGTAGTAGTACGCATCCGCACTGATAGGCTGCTTGAGCACTTTCGCCTGATCAAAAAATGGTGCTGCTTGGGAATAGTTTTTAAGCTGAAAAAAAGAATACCCTTGTTTGAACAGAACGTCCGCTCGGGTTGACGGACTCAGGTTTTCAGCTTTGACTAGTTTGTAGGCATCGATGGCCTCACGATAATTCTTTTTAAAGAAGAAATGATCCCCCAAATACAGCCCTGCCGTGGTGACACTGGGGTGATTTCCATGGTCAAAAATATAGGCCTTCATCAATCCGGGTCCGTCAGGACTCTCCAATTGAAGAGCAGCCATGGCACGATGAAGCTCTGCGGATTTCTGCTGTTCACCAGACAAGGTGTGGTTAAGAAGTCTGGAATTTTCAAAGCTCGAAGCAGCAAACAATTCTTTGTCAAAAAGCTCCAGATGATAATCCAAAGCATGTTGGGGACTGGTCTGATACAAGGTAGACTGCGGAAATGCTTCTCCGCAAAAAACCAGACCTGCCAGCAAAGCCAGGTAGTATTTCATAGATGGTTTATTGGGTAATCAGTGTAAAATCTTGTACACCAGCTCACGGAGGATCTCTCCTTCATCCATACTTCCGGAATCCACTCCTTTGAATCGAAGATCCGCCTCTCTGATGCATCCAAACACATCAATTATCTTGCCCAAATTGTAGTTGCGGGCTGCTGCCACATACTCTTTTACCGCAAATGGATACACCCCAATCGCAGAGGCAATTTGGTTTTCAGGGCTTCCGGCAACCTTATGAACCAATGCTACCTTGGTGAAATAGGTATAAAGCAAAGAAAAAATCGGAATTACCGGATGGGCTTTAGGGTTTTGAATAAAATAATGAATGATCTGATTGGCTTTCTTTACATCCTTAAACCCTATTGCCTTAGTCAGTTCAAAATTGTTGTAATCCTTATTGATTCCAATGTTTTTGGAAATATGTTCCACCGTAAATTTGGTAGGCTCCGTGAAGTTGATCAACATCTTCCCCACCTCATTGTGGATCACTTCCAGATTATTTCCTATGGAATCTGCTAAAAGCTGAGCAGCCTTTTGGTCAATCTGATGGCCCAATTCCCGGAAATAACCTTCTATCCATTCGGTCAGTTTCCAATCCTTGACCTTCTCAGATTCCACGAAAACGGCTTTTTTGTCCAGTTCTTTTTTGAGTGAACTTCTACCGTCAAGCTTTTTATGCTTGTGCGCAAACACCAAAATCGTACTGGGAAGAGGATTTGCCAAATAGCCCAAAAGGAGTTTTTGGGCATCTTCTTTCCCCAAATCAGGAATACTTTGAGCTTCTTTGACCAGTACTAGTTGTCGTTCGGCCATCATGGGGAATTTCCTGGCATTGCCAAGAATCACATGCATCGGAGATTCCTTTCCATACATCACCAACTGGTTGAACCCCCTTTCAAATTCCGGAATCGCATTTTTTTCTATGTACTCCGTAATCCGGTCAATAAAATAGGATTCTTCGCCTTGCAAAAAGTAGATGGGAGCAAACTTGTTTGCTTTCAGATCTTTAAGAATTGCTTCGGGGGAATGCGCCATATTTTTGAAAAACTCGAGGACTTAAAGATAATAGCCCTTTGGTTTTTGGAACAAAAAGGAGGAAAATAAACTTTGGTTTCCGAATCTGGGTTTACTTTTGTGACACAGGAAAAGATTACCATGAGTTTCGAAAAAGGCGTAAATCTATTTAAAGAAGGGAAATTTGAAGAGGCGTTATTATGCTTTAACCAGCTGATCAGCTCCCATCCGGGGAAAACCGAACTCCATTTGTTTCGGGGTAGAATTCTAACCCGATTGGGAAAGGGTGAGCAAGCTTTGGCCGATTTCGATTTGCTTCTTTCTCTGGAACCTTACAATACCGATTTTATCAGTGACCGGGCAGTTGTTCTCCATTTGATGGGAAGAAACCAAGAGGCCATGGAAGAATTGGACCGAGCTGCAAATCTGGATCCCAAAAACCCCTACCGCTACAGCAGCAGAGCATTTTTGAAGGACCGATTGGGTGATCTTCATGGAGCGATTGAGGATTATGAAAAAGCCATAGAACTCGATCCTGAGGACGCCATTTCCCATAACAACAAAGGCCTGGTTGAGGAAAAACTCGGCTACAAAGAAAAATCCCAGCAGAGTTTCAAAAAAGCCGACGACTTGGTCGGATACCAACCCAAAACCCAAAGTCAGGAGCTTCCTTCCATTGGCTCTAAAAAATCAAAAGAGCCCGAATCCCCCATCCGGAAAAATTCTTCTCCGAGTCCCTCCAAAATGACAGTCACACATTTTCTCAAGACGCTTAAATCAGTTTTTGGAAACCAGGAGAGCCGAAAAGAATTTCTGCAATTTCTAAAAAGAACATTCGGCGGTAAAAATTCTTAAAGATTTTCCGATTTCAGATCCCTTATCCAACCTTCCTTTCCCCAGAGTTGGAAGACTAATGATCGAAGCTTGCTAGCCTTAATCTTCCCTCAGGTTCTTTTGGCCTGATATCATTGAAGATTAACAAGGCCCATATCCAAAAAATTGATTAATGCTTTTTGATTACCCAAAG
>JAJLJS010000191.1:0-25947 GCA_033844545.1 Cyclobacteriaceae bacterium
TTGAAAACAGGAATCACTCTCAATCCTGATTCCGAGAGGTTTTTGGGGTTGGTTTTGAATTGCATGGGGAAAGGTTTGATTGGATTTTACTCCGGTTTATCACTGAAAAAGAGCCATTCTATGGCCTTGGGGAATTCGTCACTCCAATAAGATTCATTGTGTTTTCCTAGCTCATTGATCGAAAGCCTCACCTGCATTTTTCCCTGAAGACTTTCGCGTTTGATGAGTCTTTTGCGGAATTTAAGTACATGATCCACCATAGTTTCGCTTTCATCTCCTCCGGCGTAAAGGTAAATGCGGGTTTCCTGAGGCTCAAAAATGTCCAAAAAGCCAAGTTTGATTTTAGGGATGACCCAAAGGGATGGAGAGAAAATCATCATTTTCCCGAATACTTCCGGATACATCAACCCGGAAAAGATGCTGACCAGACCTCCCATGGAACTGCCTCCAATCCCGGTGAATTCCCGATCCGGTTTAGTTCTGAATGTTTTGTCCACAAAGGGTTTTAAGGTATCCACCACAAAGCGGATGTATTGTTTTCCGTGACCTTTGCCCAGGAGTGTATTTCCGACATTGTATTCTTGTATTCTCTCGGATTCGGCATGCTCTACGGCGATGATGATAATTTTGCCGATTCCGTAGTCAGACATGACTGCCAGTTTTTTGTCGATCTGCCAGTTGCCAAATTCCGCATTCTCATTAAAGAGATTCTGGGCATCCTGGAGATACAAAACCGGGTAATGTTCGGAGCTGGTTTCGTAGTCATGCGGGAGAAGTGCCCAAATTTTGCGCTTTTTGTTCAGTTGAGGAATTTCAAATTCCTCGGAAATCAAATGGATTTTTGGGAGTTGAGAAGGTCGATAGGGGAGCCAGTTTTTTCTCCATTTGGCTACTTTTTCAATTTTGACTTCCTGGTCATCATTCCAGTGTCGATTGGGTGTGCGATTTCCATATCGGTCAATTTCAACTTCAGACCAGTCACCTTTGGTAAATTTATAGATCAATTCACCCTGATATTCTTCTCCTTCGGGAAAGGTGAATTCGTATTTCCCTGGTTCGGTTTTTTTCATTCTGAACCTGAAATCCTGAGTTTGCCAATTATTGAAATTTCCGGAGATATAGACAGGCCTATCGTCATCCTCGGAGGTTTTCAGGATAATTTTTTTAGGCTTGGTAATCACAATAGAGGGAGCTTCTGGAATCATGGGTTAGGGGGATCTTGGGGTAACCCGATAGGCCAAAAATAAGTTTTGCTTAGCTAAGAATGAAATAAATTTTCCCGCTCAGGTAGGCTCCCCTTGCCTAAATCTGATTTCCTCGGGGTAAGGGAAGGCATGAATCAGTTCCCCAAGGGAAATTCTTTCCTGTAGGGATTGCCAAAATGCAGGTTCAAATAGTTCTGGGTGATATTCCAAAAAATGAGGCTTGAGATCAGCTCTTCCAATCATCCAGCGCTTAAAATCCTCCGGAAATACATCATTTTTTTTGATCTCATACCAAGGTTCAGCTGCATAGATTTGCTCGTAGGTTTCAGGTTTGGGCTTGACCCTAAAGTTCATGTCCTTGAGAAATTCAATTTCATCGTAATCATAAAAGATCACTCGCTTTTGTCGGGTGAGGCCAAAATTTTTGGTCATCATATCGCCGGGAAAAATATTTGCTTGGGCGAGTTGTAAAATTGCACGTCCGTAATCTTCCACAGCTTTCTTTCCTTCTTCGGTACTACAGGTCTCCAGAAAAATGTTTAATGGAATCATTTTTCTTTCTGTATATAGATGTTTGATGATCAGATGATTATCTTTTATTGTCAACAGCGAGTTGGTTGTGTTTCTGAGTTCGAGGAGTAGTTCTTCACTGACCCTTGCTAGTGGGATTTTGAAAAATTCAAATTCATGGGTGTCGGCCATTCTTCCCACCCGATCATGAAGGGAAACGAGCTTGTATTTTTCCCGGACTTCTTGCCGGGTCATGTTTTTGGGAGGTTCGAAATGGTCTTTGATGAGTTTGAACACAATATTCAATGATGGCAGGGTAAATACCGTCATGACCATGCCTTTGATTCCAGGAGCTACGACAAATTTGTCCTCACTATTTTCCAGATGGTGAAGAAAATCTCTATAAAAGAGGGTTTTTCCATGTTTATTGAACCCAATGGCATTGTAGAGTTCGTGGATTTTTTTGTGGGGAATGACGGAAAGCAAGAAGCCAATGATATGGGAGGGTACAGTGGTCTCCACCATAAAATAGGAGCGTGTGAAGCTGAACAAATGACTCATCAGATGAGGATCAAAAATCAGCGTGTCCACGTAGATTCCTTTGGGCCCATTCAATACGGGAATGATAAATGGCATCCATTTTTTGCCGACATAAGTTCTGCCGATCAAGTAGGCAGCTTTGTTTCGGTAAAAAACCGGCTTTAACAGCTGCGTTTTGGTGCCGATTTCGACTCTATAGCGAGTTAAGATTACTTCCTTGACACTTTTGATCAAAAACTGCACATCCTGCTCTTTGTCCATAAATTCAGCACCGAAATCAAAGTCATCCAAGATTCTCCGGATGATCGTACTGAGTCCCAAGGCAGCCGGGTAAGTCAATAAGATGTCGGAGTTTTCCCGAATCTCACAGGAATTGTATCCTTCCATTACATACATCAATTCCTCGTCTAAGGGATTATTAGGGAAAGCCTTTCTAAATACGGAATTGAAAAAAGTCTCTGCCAATTCCACATCCGGCCGTTCAGCAATCATTTTCTGGTATTCCTGCCGAATCAGGGTCCAGATTTCCCGGTTACTACTGTCTTCTCCCAGCATTTCTTTGAAAACCTTCGCCAACTGAAACAGGAGATCCTTGTACAACCGCAATCTTTGGCGATGATTTAGTTGCATGGCGGGCCAGTTTCTTTGGGAGAAATAAAGAGGAGCCAGACGAGTATAAGTGTGAAAAGTCTGGATGTAGGTTAAAAATCCCTCAAAAATCTTTTTTGCGAGTGGTAAGGCTCTTTTTGGCATTGAAAATTTGGTGTCTTTTGGGAAAATGGGGGATTTCGTATGATTTTGAAAATATTTTTCAAAATAAATTCCTTGATTATCTGTGATTTAGCCTTGAAATGTGTCCGCAGAATAAAATTTTGAAAATTTTTCGCAATCGATTGTTTGGACAGAATAAAAACATTTTCTACTTTTCGACTGTATTCATGAATTGAATATCTACAATAGGTTTAATAGGTTTGAGAGCAGGAAAAGGTCGGGTAATAGCCCGGCCTTTTTTATTTTTATTCTATGGAATCCATCGATCAAAATTCAAAAATTTTTAGCTTTCCATCTCAACAGTAACCCATGAAGAGCTTTTTAAAAAATTCAATTTTTCTAACAGTCTGCCTTTTTGTTTGGGCTTGTAATAGCAATACTCCCGAAATAGAAGGCAATACCAAAGCAGGACTTACCGGAGGAAAGGATTTATCCTACTACCACAATTTGATCGAGATCGGAATGGGGAAAAGACAGGCCTGGTCCAAGCATTGGACTTCTTCCATAGGAACATTCTCCTCGTCTGACTTCAATCTGGTTTATTCTGATTCGATAAATCCCATGGAGATGCCTGAAGCAAATCCAATTTTGCCTTCAGATCCGCTTTACCCGTATCAATTTCCACATCCTGAAGGAAAGGGAACGATTGATATTTATTTGTATAAAGTAGAAGCTCAAGAAGGTCTTGAGCGACCATTTTTGAATCCTGATTCGGAAGTGATTTGGTTCAGGGAGGATGGAATGAAGGAGAGACTCCTCTTCATGGGACCATCAGGAATGTTTGAGGATGGGCTTTGGATAAATGCTGAAGAGTTTTTGGTTTTGGGATATTTCCATGAGGAAGAAGGATATATTCCCATGGCCTGGATAATTGATGTCCAAAATCATACGTTTAAGCAATTTAGGCTTGATAAAATTTCGAAGGACTATCAGCCTGATTCCTATCTGGATCAAAAGTTAAAGTCCGTGAAACTATCTTAAGATGGATTTCGATCGATTGATTGCTATTCTCGACAAGAAACTGCAAGAACCCCTTCCCGGTAGAGAAGCCCATCTGTTGATGGCTCCCCAGCCTGTGGATCAAAGGAGGTTTGATCCTAAATTACCCGAACATCATCGGAAAAGTGGGGTTTTGCTGCTTTTTTATCCAGAATCAAAGGATGCATTTTTCCCTTTGATCAAAAGGCCTGATTATCCCGGAGTACATGGAGGCCAAATTTCCCTACCTGGAGGAAAAATGGAACCGGAGGATTTCAATGTAATCCAAACAGCCCTTCGGGAAGCTGAGGAGGAAATCGGTGTAGACCGAGATCAAATCCATATTTTGGGTCAAATGACAGATCTATATATCCCAACCAGTAATTTTTTGGTGAGCCCGGTGGTGGGGTATTTGAATACGATACCTACCCTAACTCCTGAAGAAAAAGAGGTTCAAAGAATCATTTCAGCTCAGGTTTCTCAAGTCTTGGATTTGGAAATCCGAAAAAGGAAAAGCCTCAAAATCCGGCCGAGCTTGAATTTGGATGCCCCTTATTTCGAAATTGATGGGGAGATGGTCTGGGGAGCCACAGCCATGATCTTGAGCGAGTTGTCCTGGTTGCTCTCTTCCGAGAAAAGTTGACTTGGGAATTTTTGGGTTTTCTTGGTAATGTTGTAGCCCTCTAAAGTATTCCAAATGGAAGAATCTACACCTTTATTGACCAATGATGCCGTAGTTTTTGGTTTATTGATGATGACCTTGGCCTTTGTTTTTGTCAGCTCTTCATCCAAACATCCTTTTTGGGTCAAGTTTTATACCTATGTTCCCACTGTCTTACTGTGTTATTTCATTCCAGCAGTATTCAATTCCCTTGGATGGATATCCGGAGAAAGTTCCCAACTCTATTACGTAGCTTCGAGATACTTGCTTCCAGCTTCATTGGTGCTTTTTACCATAAGCATAGATTTAAAAGGCATATTGAAATTAGGCCCAAAGGCTCTGACCATGTTTTTGGCTGGATCTATCGGGATTGTTCTGGGAGGGCCCTTGGCTTTGGTTACGGTAGGGTATTTTTTCCCTGAGATTTACTCAGGATCTGGACCTGATGAATTGTGGAGAGGGCTTTCTACCATCGCCGGAAGTTGGATTGGAGGAGGAGCTAATCAGACTGCCATGCTGGAAGTATTTGGTGCAAGTCCGGTACTTTTTGGGCAAATGATTGCGGTGGATGTATTGGTTGCGAATCTTTGGATGGCTTTTTTGTTGTATTGGGCGGCAAAACCAGAAAAACTGGATAAGCTGTTAAAGTCTGATACCTCGGCTATTGTAGAGCTTCGGGACAGAATCACGAAGTTTAGAGAGGGGATCATGCGGATTCCAAGTCTTAAAGATACCATGTTGATTCTCGGTATAGGTTTTGGGGTTACCGGGATTTCTCATTTTTCCGCTGATTTTCTGGCTCCTTGGTTCGGAGAAAATTATCCTGAGTTGAATCAATATTCTCTAAACTCATCTTTTTTCTGGATTGTGGTGATCGCTACGACCTTAGGTCTGATTTTCTCGTTCACTAGGATGAGGGAATTGGAAGGAGCAGGGGCATCCCGTATGGGTTCTGTGCTGCTCTATGTTTTGGTTGCCACCATCGGGATGCAAATGAATTTAGGCGCGATCCTCGATAATCCGGTTTTTTTCTTGATAGGAATTTGCTGGATGTTCTTCCATATTTTGATCATGACCTTGGTGGCTTGGTTGATCAGAGCTCCGTTTTTCTATGTAGCTGTAGGATCTCAAGCCAATGTGGGGGGCGCAGCATCTGCTCCGATTGTGGCTTCGGCCTTTGATGCTTCTTTGGCGCCAGTCGGTGTCCTTCTGGCGGTGTTAGGCTATGCTGCAGGGACTTATGGAGCCTACCTCAGCGGCTTAATGATGCAGTGGATTTCGGGTATGTGATGCAACACAAAAGAAAACTGGTATTTGTTTGTTTGGGTTCTGATTGCAAAAAATCAGGAGGGAAGGCTCTGCGAAAAGATTTGAAAGAAAGTTTTAAGCATGGAGAGTGGAAAGGCCGATGCAAACTTATCACCACAAAATGTATGGACATGTGCAAATCTGGTCCTATAGCGATTGTTGGAGAACATTTTTGCAAGCATGCTTCCGTGGCCAAAATCTCAGATATATTAAAAAAGTCCTGATTTCTCAGGACTTTTGATTTATACCTTTGATACTTTTACGGCTGTGCCACTCGTGGTGACCATCAGCATTCCGTCGCGGATTGTTTCATAGTCAAGGTCGATTCCAATGACAGCGTTTGCCCCAAAAGCCCTAGCCTGCATTTCCATTTCTGCCATGGCTGTGGCTTTTGCTTCTCTCAATACTTGTTCATAGGCAGAGGATCGCCCTCCGACGATATCGGTAATGCTCGCGAAGAAATCTTTAAAAACATTGGCACCGATAATCGTCTCTCCCGATACTATTCCCAGATATTGGTCAATTCGATATCCTTCTAGTTGGTTTGTGGTGGTAATAATCATAGAAATGTAGTTTGAAAATGAAATTTTGATTTAAGTATTAAGAGACGATTAAAGGAGGATTAGGTTAGAAAAATCAACTTTTATTCTTGGATGCTATTTGTGAAAATAATTCCATAAAAAATTTAGAAATCAGCAATATCTTTAAACTTTTCTTTTTACACTAGCATGTTGAAACTTTCAGTACTTGATTAAAAATCAGGCGATAAACCCATTTATGAACCAATTCCTTCAATTTGATATTTCCGATTTTCTCAATGAAATGAAAGAGCCTCTCTTTTTGATGGATTCTTCTGAAATTCTTTTTTTTAACCGGTTTTTAAGTGAAAATTATCAACTGCCTGCAGACAATTGGAGAGAATTTTTCAAACCGTCTGAAGTTCAAGTCGAATTAAGGAAATATTTCGAAACCGGAGCAGTGCCAAATTTGGTCGTTCAAGTCCCTCTGGAGAATATCAGATCGCAAAATGAATCGTTCCAGTGGAGTTTTGTTCCCTTACCATCATCCTATTCTTCCCGGTTTTTGATTGCAAAAGGAATCAAAATTAATCTCTTCAAGGAGTCAAATTCGGATCAGGGCTTTGAGCTCGAAGAGCTGGCCTATCTCCAAAGTATTATCAGCAATGGCCATGATCTGATCGCGATTTTGGATGAAAAAGGGAGATATAAATACATCAGTAATTCTGTTTCCGAGAAACTTGGAATTGAGCCCGAGGGGATATTGGGTACTAATTATCAAGATCTTGTCGAGAGAGGAATCATAGAACTGGTCAAGGGAGACTTTCAGGATGTCCTTGAATCGAAAAAGGAGGTAGCCATTGATTTTTGGTTAAACAAGTCGGATGGAAAACGGATTTATTTGGAGAGTTTTGCCAAAAACCTGTTGGATCATCCTCAGATTCAGGGAATTCTTTTTAGCTCCAGGGATATTACCGATTTCATCAAAGCGGAGAAATCTCTTTCCCGGCGATATGAAATAGAGAACTTGATCAATCAGGTTTCCACGCTTTTGATCCATGGGAATTTTTCCGACCTGGAAGACCAATTTGACCAATCCTTGGCCAAGTTTGGAAATTTTCTCGGAGCGAAAAACGGGAAAATCTCCATCATCAACCGGGAAACCAAAGAGCTGGAAATTATAAGCTTTTGGGAGGAGAAGGGAGATGTTAGTCTTCCAGTCCCAGAAGGGCCCAAATACTTTTCTCTGGTCAATTCAATCCGAAAAGATTTGGAGAATGCCAAAGTAAAGCTGGTTAAAAGTGCCTCGGGAATTGGTAAAAATACCGAAGACCATGGTCATTTTGTGTTCATCCCGATGGCATATGAAGAAAGACTGACTGGGATTATCCAATTCGAATTTCATCCTTCCAAGACTGGACTTGAGGAAAAAGAACTCCAAATCCTCAAACAGCTCGGGGATATTTTTGCGGGATCCTACTTGGGCAGTCTGATGACACGCAAGCTGGAGAGGAATGAAAACCTTTTGGCCAATACAGAGCAACTTGCGATGTCGGGCTCATGGAGGTATAGTGAATACAAGAATCTTTTTTATTTCTCCGGGGGTTTTTCCAGGCTTTTGGGATTGGGGGAAAAGGAGGGGACTATGGATTTTTCTACCCTGATCTATAAGCTTGATAAAAACACCCGACAGCACTTTATCCAAAATCTGAAGCGTGCTTCTTCGGAGCACTGCAGGACTTCCGGGGAATTCAGCATGACGGATGAATCGGGTAAAGTGAGATATTTTAGTTATGAAATTGAGGGGAAAAAGGAAGTGTTTTCCAAAGGTGTGGAAGTATATGGGTTTTGTGTGGACGTGACCCACCGTAAAAACTCTGAAAACTACCTGAAGCTTCAATCCCAAATTTTGGCCCAGGTGGCCGATCCAATTATCGTGACCGGTAAGGATTTGGAGGTTATCTATTTGAACGAGGCAGCTTATCAGTTGTGTGGATTGCAGGAAGAAAAGTCGTTTTCGGGGAAATTGGATGAAGTTCTGGAGATCAAATGGGAAGATGGGGAGGATTTGAGATGCCTGATCAATGACTTAGAGTTCGGAAAAGTCTGGAAAAAAGTCCAGAACATGTCCACCAAGACTGTGACTAGCTCTCCGTTTGAAATTTCCATTCAGTCCATCTATTCTGAAAGAAATGAGGCAATTGGGTATTCGTTTATTTTGAGAGGCTTGGCGGAGAAGTATCGGTCTGAAGAATTGGCCAAAAGAGCTCAGCATATCGTCGAAAACAGTCCTGCCGTCCTTTTTCGGGTAAACCCCCATGAAAATTACCAGTTGAGCTATATTTCTCAGAATATCAGTCAGTTTGGTTATTCCGCAAATGAATTGCTTGCCAAAGGAGCCTCCTTCTTGGACTTGGTTTATTTGGAGGATGTGGAAAAAATCCTAAAAGGTTCTCAATCTCCCAATGATCCCAATTCAATTGTTGCGTTTTCAGGCGAATATCGTATCAAAAAAGCTGATGGAACCTTGGTATGGGTAGAGGACCAAACCAAAGATGTAACTGACCCCGATGGAAATGTGATTCTGCATGAGGGGATTTTTCAGGATATATCCGACCGTAAAAACCTCGAAGAAGTAAAATCAGCCAAAGATCATCAGTATCGGATGTTAGCTGCCAATATCCCGGATACGAATATCTTTTTGATGGATGAAAGCAGAAAATACGTTTTGGCGGAAGGGACCAATTTTGAAAAGTGGGGGTTAAAGCGGGAGGATTTCGAAGGCAAATACCTGAATGAATTTCAGCTGACCCCCTTTGAAGAAATCAATGCGATCATTGATCGGGTATTTGAAAAGGGGGAAGTGGTGGAGTCTGAATTTTTTCTGAAAGGAAGGTATTACCAGCGAATTATCCGTCCAATTGTCGAGGATGGCAAACCTAGATTTGCGTTGAGTATTGTTCGGGATATCCATGAGGAATACAAGGCCAAAAAAGACCTGCTCCAATCCGAAGAAAAATACCGAAGATTAGTAGAAGAATCCACGGAGATCATTTTCTCCTTGAGTGAGGCCTATTTGCTGCATTATGTTTCACCAAATGTCAAACAATTCCTGGGGTATGATTCTCAGGAGGTAATCGGCAGAAGTATTTTTGATTTTATCCATATGGATGACTTGGGTGTATTTCAGGAATTATTGACCGAGAACAAAAACTTCCTGGCGGAAAACCAATTTTTGGAATTTAGACTCCGGCATAAAAACGGAGATTACCGGGTATTTAATTCCAACGGGAAATTAATTGAAGACAAAGACGGAATCCATCGGTATTACACCGGTGTGGCCAGAGATATTTCCAAACTGAAAGAAGCTCAAAAAGAGCTTTTGATTGCCAAAGAGAATGCGGAATTGGCCTCCCAGGTCAAGTCACAGTTCTTATCGGTCATGAGCCATGAAATCCGCACTCCGATGAATGCTGTGATCGGATTGGCACATTTTCTCATGGAAGAAAATCCCCGACCCGACCAGCTTGAAAATCTAAAAACTCTTCAATTCTCTGCGGAGAATCTCATGGGCTTGATCAATGATATTCTGGATTTCAATAAAATAGATTCAGGAAAAGTAGAACTGGAGACCGCTCAATTTGAAATAAGAAATTTGGTACATAGAACGATTCATTCCCATAGTTTTCTTGCCCATGAAAAAGGGCTAAAGCTCAATTGCTTGGTGGATGAGTCAATACCGCAAATGCTAATTGGAGATTCCCTGAGATTGGGTCAAATTTTGAACAATCTTTTGTCCAATGCGATCAAATTTACTGAAAAGGGTCAGGTGAAGGTGAGTCTGTCCTGTGAATCGATCCATGAAAATGAGGTAGAGATCAAGTTTGAGTTTGAGGATACGGGCATAGGAATTCCTGAATCCAAGCGGAAGACAATATTTGAGGCTTTTACGCAGGCATCTTCTTCCACTTCCCGAAAATATGGGGGTACAGGGCTTGGACTTGCGATAGTCAAAAAGCTGGTCGAGCTTTTCGGGGGAGATATCGCGGTAAGATCCAGGCCAGGAGGAGGAAGTGTATTTGAGTTTTTATTGGTTTTTGAGTTTGTTCCAGAGAAGAAATCCTTTCTGGAAAAAGATAGAACTGAAAACCAAAAATCCTTGGGCAAATCATCCATCTTGGTAGCAGAGGATAATTCGGTGAATCAAATATTGATTCGAAAGTTTCTTACTCGATGGAATGTAGGCACTTTGACGATCACCGGAGATGGAAATGAGGCCCTAAAGGCATTAGATCAAGACCAATACGATTTGATTTTATTGGACCTTCAAATGCCTGAGCTTGATGGATTTGAAGTAGCGAAATCCATCAGAGCTCATGCTGATCCCGAGAAACGGAAATTACCCATTTTAGCCTTAACAGCAGCCTCACTCAATGAAGTGAAAGGAGATTTGGAGAATGCCGGATTTGATGATTTTATCCCCAAACCTTTTTCACCGGAGGAGCTTTATGAAAAAATTATCAAGTTTATCCATAGAAAAGAAAAGCCAGTGAGGGAGTTTTAGCATTAATTTTGCCCTGAAAGCCGCTGAATCAATTCGCTGTATATTTTCTATTCATGACCTTCAGGCTAAAAATACTTCTTCTTTGTTTTCTTTTTTTAGGTTCGGTGAAGGCATTTGGTCAAGGTATAATCCAAAAACGCCCAACCTTTTATGTATTTGGTGGAGTTTCCGGAGCCAATCTCACCCAATTTAACCAATTGCTCAATGATCGTGGTTTGTCCAAAATTCCCAACCGATATCGATCGTTTGGATTAGGGTATCAATCAAGGATCAACGATTTTATTCTGGGTTTTGAGGTGTCACAGCACCAAAGTAAAACCAGTGATTTAGACGATTTTGAGATTCGGTACAGGACTTCCCGAGCCATGTTTAATGTGGGATATTCCATGACCGAGGAGGGACGATTCCAATTGATTCACTATATGGCCTTGGGTTTGGGATATCTTAATTTCCAGATGCTTCCGGATGGTCAAACTGAGAATTTGAATGAATTTCTTCAAAATCCCCAAGAAGGGTTTATCCTACGCAAAAATGATATTCAAAAGGGTACGCAGCACTTTGGGGATTTTTTGACGGAAATCGGGTTTCAAATGAGTTATGACTTTGATATCCCTGGAAGGAAAGAAGGCATTCAAATCCGGGCAAGAGGAGGATATTCCTTCAGTCCTTTTGAGGGTAGTTGGGAAATGAATGGTTTGTCATTTGACAATGCGCAGGCGGGAGCATTTTTTCGATTAGGTGCCGGAATCACTTTGCCCGAACATAATTTTTTTTACAAAGATGCCACCATTGCCATCTCCGTGGTGAGAGGAATTTATTTCAACAAGCCTGAGCGGTTCAACCAGCTGTTACAAGAAAACAATTACCTTCCGTTGGAAGGTACTCCCTCAAACTGGGGGATGAGGATTTTGGGAGAAACTCAGGGCTTGCTATACGGGGTTGATGTCTTTAATCTGGCCATGCAGGGACCTGCGAATAACTTTCAAAATCATACGCTAAACAGCCTTCGCGTCTATGCAAATGGAGGGTGGAAGTTTTTGCAGTATAAAAACTTTGCCTTGGGAATGATGGGAGGATTGGGCTATGGAAACCTCCGATATACCCTTGCCCAAAATGAGAAGCCGGATTTTCCCGAACTTTTTGAGCAGAGGAAGTTTGACGGGTATTTAAGAAGTTCGGGTATCATGCTGAAGCCGGAATTCCTGCTCGAATATGGAATTCCCATGACTCGTCGAAAAATCTTTGATTTGGTATTGACGGCTTCTGCTGGCTATGAATTGGGATTGCCAAATTACCACCTTGGAGACTTAGGTATGAATGATTACATGAGTGGGAGCTTTTTGACCTTGGGGCTTGGTGTGAGGCCTTGAGATGGATCTTTTTTGAAAAAAATCATAAGAATTTATGGATTCTTTAATTTCAGGCCTTATTAATTGAAATATTGCTATTATTTTTGGCAAAGCTTATCGAGAAAGACTGAGGGAAGGGCCCTATGACGTCTTAGCAACCTGGTGACAAGGTGCTAACTCCCATTCCTAAATGAAGGAAACAGATGAGCGGAAAAGATTACCCGACTTTTCCCGGTGTTTTGCTCGCTAAGCTTTTTGATTAAAACAACAACCATGCAAAACAGAACGGAAGCCCTGCTTCAAGCCATCCACCATCGAATATTGATCCTTGACGGGGCCATGGGCACCATGATTCAGCGGTATCAGCTTTCTGAGGAAGACTTTAGAACTGAGGCCCTGGAAAATCATCCCAAATCCCTAAAAGGAAACAATGACCTTCTTTCCCTAAGCCGTCCGGATATCATCCGTGCAATTCACTTAGAATACCTGGAAGCTGGTGCGGATATTATTGAAACAAATACTTTTTCAGCAACCAGTATTGCCCAAGAAGATTATGCCTTGTCCCATTTGGCTTACGAGATCAATTTCTCCTCTGCAAAAATAGCCAGGGAGGTTGCTGATCAAATCACTTCTAAAAATCCGACAAAACCCAGATTTGTAGCCGGAGCCATGGGGCCGACCAATAGAACCGCCTCAATTTCTCCAGACGTCAATGATCCAGGATATCGGGCGATCACGTTTGATCAGTTGGCCGAAGCTTATCGGGAGCAGGTAAATGGTCTTTTGGATGGGGGAGCAGATATCATCCTGATTGAAACCATATTCGATACCTTGAATGCCAAAGCGGCTTTGTATGCAGTGCAGGAAGTTTTCGAAGAAAGAAACATTCCGCTGGATCCCAGAGATGGTGGTATTCCCATTATGGTTTCCGGAACCATAACGGATGCTTCCGGAAGAACGCTTTCCGGACAAACGACTGAAGCATTTTTAATTTCCGTCTCCCACGTTCCCTTACTTTCGGTAGGGCTTAATTGTGCTTTGGGAGCCAAAGAATTGAGACCTTATTTGAAAGTTTTGTCCCAAAAGTCACCTTTTTATGTATCGGCTTATCCCAATGCAGGCTTACCCAATGAATTTGGATCCTATGATCAGGGAGCCAATGAAATGGCTGATCAGATTCGGGATTTTTTGAAGGAAGGTATGCTGAATATTCTGGGAGGATGCTGTGGGACTACACCGGACCATATTCGAGCGCTGGCAAAAATGGCAGCTGAATTTCAGCCAAGAAAAATTGAAGCAGAATTAGAAGATGAGGAAAGCAATGCCTAAGCAGGATTATTTGAAATTATCCGGCCTTGAGCCTTTGGTGTTTACACCTACGATCAACTTTGTCAATATCGGTGAACGAACCAATATTACAGGGTCTAAGAAATTTGCCCGGTTGATCCTAAGCGGCAATTACGACGAAGCTTTGGAAGTAGCCTTGGATCAAGTGAGGGGCGGAGCCCAGGTGTTGGATGTGTGTATGGATGAAGGGATGCTGGACGGTGAGGCGGCGATGATCAGATTTCTAAACCTGATCGCGTCTGAACCTGAAATATGCCGAATCCCGATTATGATTGACAGCTCCAAATGGAGCATCATTTTAGCCGGACTGAAATGCGTTCAGGGAAAGGGTATTGTGAATTCTATTTCCCTGAAAAATGGAGAAGAAGAATTCATCCAACAGGCGAAAACCATCAAAAAATTCGGTGCTGCGGTGGTAGTAATGGCTTTTGACGAAAAAGGCCAGGCAGATACCTATGACCGTAGAATTCAGATCTGTGAACGGAGCTATAGAATACTGGTGGACCGGGTAAAATTTAATTCTCAGGATATCATTTTTGACCCGAACATCTTTCCTGTGGCTACAGGAATGGAGGAGCACCGCAGAAATGCCTTGGATTTCTTTTTAGCCACAAAATGGATCAAAGAAAATCTTCCAGGGGCAAAAGTCAGCGGGGGAGTCAGTAATGTATCCTTCTCTTTCCGAGGGAATGACCGCGTAAGAGAAGCCATGCATGCTGCATTTCTTTACCACGCCATTCAGCATGGGATGGACATGGGGATTGTCAATCCTACGATGTTGGAGGTTTACGATGATATTCCGAAAGACCTTTTGGAAAAGGTGGAAGATGTCTTGTTCGATAAGCGGGAAGATGCGACGGAGCGGCTTTTGGAATTTGCCGAAACGGTAAAAGCATCCGGAAAAAAAGAGGTGGCCAACGAGGCATGGAGAGCAGAGCCGGTAGCCAAGCGAATTGAGCATGCCTTGGTAAAAGGGATTTTGGATTATATCATCGAAGACACTGAGTCGGCGCGATTGGAATTGGTCAATCCGTTGAAAGTGATTGAAGGTCCATTGATGGACGGAATGAACGTGGTAGGCGACCTTTTTGGAGAAGGAAAAATGTTCCTTCCTCAGGTGGTAAAATCCGCCCGAGTGATGAAAAAGGCGGTTGCTTACCTTGAACCATTTATGCCCTTACCCGAAGATGGACAGGAGGGAAGTTCTTTGAAGAAAATCCTTCTAGCTACCGTAAAAGGGGATGTTCATGATATCGGAAAAAACATCGTGGGAGTTGTGTTGGCCTGCAATAGCTACCAAATAATCGATCTGGGAGTAATGGTGGATGCACAGAAAATCATAGACGAAGCCATCAAAAATAATGTAGATATCATCGGATTAAGTGGTCTAATTACCCCTTCCTTGGATGAAATGGTCAATGTGGCTTCAGAAATGGAGCGTCAAGGTCTTCAAATTCCACTGCTCATCGGTGGTGCAACTACATCCAGAATTCATACTGCTGTCAAAATTGACCCGGTGTATTCAGGAACAGTTGTGCATGTAACCGATGCCAGCAAATCTGTTCCTATTGCCGGAGAGGCGATTTCAGAAGAAACCAAAGGAACCTATAAGCTGCAGATCAAGGAAACGTATAGACAACTTCGGGAAGAACATGAGGCCAAACAATCCATCAAACAGATGGTGAGCTATGAAGAAGCAAAGGCAAATCCAGTAGAAATTGACTGGAGTTCATTTTCTCCGATAAAGCCAAACGTTCTTGGAAAACAAGTGCTTGAAGATCTGGATATATCTGTTTTACGAAAATATATCGATTGGACTCCTTTTTTCAGCACTTGGATGTTGAGTGGAAAATATCCCAAGATTTTGGAGGATCCCATTGTAGGGCATGAAGCCAAAAAGCTTTTCCAAGATGCACAAACGATGCTGGATAGCATAGTATCCGAAAAGTGGCTCTCTGCCAAAGCAGTATTTGGAATTTTCCCAGTTCAACGAATTGAGGACGATGCAGTGGTCTTTGAACCCAACAATGAAAATTTGAAGCTGGGTCAATTCCACTTTTTGCGTCAGCAAGGAAAGAAAGGTAAAGGAGTTCCTAACCGCTCTCTTGCCGATTATTTACATCCAGAGCAACAGGATTATTTGGGTTGTTTTGCGGTGACTTCCGGTTTGGGAATGGAAGCCAAACTGGCCGAATTCCAGGCCGCTGGAGATGATTACAAAGATATTCTGTTCAAGGCCTTGGCGGACCGATTGGCAGAAGCTGCTGCAGAATACCTGCATGAAGAGGTGAGAAAAACCTATTGGGGATATGCGACTCAGGAGCATTTGGACAATGAATCCCTCATTCGGGAAGAATATCAGGGAATTAGGCCTGCGCCGGGGTATCCAGCCTGTCCGGAACATTCTGAAAAGGAAACCATTGCCCACATATTGGATTTGGAAGACTCTGTGGGAATTACCCTGACTTCCAGCTATGCCATGTACCCGACCAGTTCTGTTTCCGGATTCTATTTTGCGCATCCGGAATCCAAATATTTCGGTTTGGGGAAAATAGCTCAGGACCAAGTGGCCAGCTATGCGATGCGAAAAGGAATTTCCCTTGAGCAGGCAGAGCGATTGCTTTCTCCCAATCTAGCCTATACTCCTTCCAGACAACTTGCGAATCAAACCTTATGAAATCTAGCTTGACACTAGGGCAAATACTAGGAATATCCATTCTTTTAGTGAGATACCAAGTTGTCCGGGAAAAGCAAATTGAATACACATGAAAATAACCGAGCACTTAGCGAATGCTAAATCCACCCTGTTTTCTTTTGAAATTTTACCCCCGCTCAAAGGACAAAGCCTAAAAGAACTTTTGGAAGGAATTGAACCTTTGATGGAGTTTAAGCCACCTTTTGTGGATGTCACGTATCATCGGGAGGAATTTATTTATAAGAAACATCCCAATGGACTTTTGGAGAAGGTCAGTACCAAAAAGCGTCCTGGTACTGTGGGGATTTGTGCAGCCATCATGAACCGCTTCCAAGTAGATGCGGTGCCTCATTTACTTTGCGGAGGCTTCACGAAAGAAGAAACTGAAAATGCCCTGATCGACCTGAATTTCATCGGAGTGGACAATGTGCTTGCCTTGAGAGGGGATGCTCCGAAAGGAGAAAAATTTGTCCCAGAGCGTGAGGGCCACAGCTTTGCTTGTGAATTGGTGGAGCAAATCATCCGGATGAATCAAGGAAAATACCTGCACGAGGAAACCGAAAACAATTTTCACACGGATTTCTGTGTGGGCGTAGCCGGATATCCGGAGAAACATTTTGAAGCTCCAAGTCTCAGATTTGATCTCAAACAATTGAAAGAAAAAGTGGATAAAGGTGCAGAGTATATCGTCACGCAGATGTTTTTTGACAATAAGAAATACTTTGATTTTGTGGACAAAGTAAGGGAAGCAGGAATTGAGGTTCCTATTATCCCTGGGATCAAACCGATCACTACTTTGGGCCAAATTACCATGTTGCCGAGAACATTCTTTCTGGATCTTCCGGATGCTTTGATGGATGAGTTGGAAAAATGCAAAACCAATGGGGAAGTCAAAGAAGTCGGGATCGAATGGGCTACCCAGCAGTCTAAAGAATTGGTAAAAGCCGGAGTTCCAAGCTTGCATTTTTATACGATGAGTAAGGCCGATGCCACCTATAAAATTGCCAAAGAAGTATTCTGATCTTACCTATTGACCTATTTCCAAAACCTGTTCTTTTGGACAGGTTTTTTGGTTTTTAAGGAAGAAAGATCTGATGGCTTTTTTATCTTCGGGCATGATTAAATTGATCGAATGTCCCCGGGATGCCATGCAGGGAATTCCCGATTTTATTGATACTGCTATCAAAGCTGCTTACATCAATCAACTCTTGGAGGTGGGATTTGACACGGTTGATTTTGGGAGCTTTGTCAGCCCCAAAGCCATCCCTCAGATGCGGGATACGGCTGAAGTGTTGGAGCTTCTGGATTTGCATGATGCCAAATCCAAGCTGCTGGCGATCGTGGCCAATGTCCGGGGAGCGGAAGACGCACTCCATTTTTCGGAAATTGACTACCTCGGTTTTCCACTGAGTATTTCTGAGACTTTTCAGCAAAGAAATACCAATGCCTCTATCGAAGATGCCTTGAAAACTGTGGAAACAATCCAGAACCTTTGCGAAGCCAAGAGGAAAAAGCAGGTGGTCTACCTCAGCATGGGATTCGGGAATCCCTATGGAGATCCTTACTCCCCGGAAATCGTAGCTGAATTTGCGGAGAAGTTGGCCCAGCTACAAATTGAAATTATTTCCCTTTCAGACACGGTGGGTGTGGCCACACCTGATTTGATCCAAACCCTGTTTGAGGTGCAAACCCAAGCTTTCCCGCATATCGAGTTTGGCGCACACTTACACAGCCGACCCGAAATGGTAGGAGAAAAGGTCATCGCGGGATTGAAAGGAGGCTGTAAACGATTTGACGGAGCGCTGATGGGGTATGGAGGCTGTCCCATGGCCAAGGATAATTTGGTGGGGAATATGGCCACTGAACTTATGATTCCTACCCTTGAACAAGAAGGTTATGACCTGAATCTAAAAAAGTCAGAACTTCAGGAAGCCATCAAACTGGCTAAGTTTGTATTCAATCCCTGAAAATGACCGATTCTGCAATCCAATCCAAAGTCAAAGCACTTCGCTGGTATCGACGTGTCCATAAATGGATAGGGATACCGTTGCTTGTCTTTTTTGTAGTAATTGGGATTACCTCCATATTATTGGCGTGGAAAAAGAAAGCAGAACTGTTGCCGCCTACCTTGGAGACTAAGGTGGAAAAAGGAGTTTGGATTTTGCCTTCAGAAATGGTCCGAATCGGGGAGGAGGAGATGCGTAAAATCGGGAAAGATCCGGAAGTGGACCGAGTGGACATCCGCCCCGACAAAGGAACTGCAAAAGTTACGTTCAAAACCCACTTCAGGGAAGTACAGATTGATGGATTTTCAGGTGAAGTATTATCCATCGGAACTCGTCACTCGGATTGGATTGAGAAAGTACACGACGGGAGTATCATCGATTTCTACACCACCGGGGATGAAGGCGCAAAATTGACCTACTCCACGTTGATTTCTCTTGGGTTGATTTTTTTGGGAATCAGTGGATTTTACCTGTGGTATTATCCCAAACTGGTGAGAAGATTAAAATCAAAGCCTTAAATCAAAAGCTTAAATTTCTTCCCTGGAAGTGACTTGACTATTCCTTCAAATTCAAGAGAAAGCAATTTTGAAGAAAGAATTCCCAAGGGGATTTCGGTGGCATAGGAAATCTGATCGATTTCAGATTCTCCTTTTTCCTGAAGATGCCGAAGTATCCCTTTTTCTTCCTCATCCCTTTCTGACAGGTCTAAGACCGGTTTTTTTGTTTTTTCCTCCCCAGGCTTGCTCCAAAACAGCGCATCAGCAATATCTCCAGGTCCGGTATAGATAGAGGCTTTCATTTTTTTGATCAATTGGTTACAGCCTTCTGAAAAAGTCGATTGAAGATTTCCCGGAACAGCAAAAACATCCCGATCATAGCTATAGGCAATTTCCGCTGTAATTAATGCGCCACCTTTTTCAGCAGCCTCTACTACTATCAAGGCGTCAGATAGTCCCGCAATAATCCTGTTTCTGGCCGGAAAATTACCGGGCATCATTTTGCTTCCGGGGGCATATTCGCTTAGAAGATTGCCCATCTCCTGAAGTTGAATGGCCGTATTTTTATGTGCGGCAGGATAGATCTGATTCAAAGGTGACCCCATCACTGCAATGGTAGGAAGACCAATTTGCAGCGCTGCCCTATGGCCTTCAATATCAATTCCATACGCCAAGCCCGAAATGATAACCGGTTGAAAAATAGATAGATCCTCTACAAGTTTTCGAGTAATGGATTTACCGTAACTGGTGGCGCTGCGGGTTCCTACTATCCCGACGCTTCTCTCAAAATTCAAGGTTCCTTTTCCCTGAGAAAAAAGAACCACAGGACTGTCGTCTATGGATCGAAGTCTTTTGGGAAAATTTTCTGAAGTGGACACCAAAATTTGGTAATCCTTTTTATGGCATTGCGCGATGACTTCATCCGCATTTCTCAACAGGGAGTCTGCTTGTCTTTGCAGTTCTAGCAATTTTTCACCCACCCGGGGGATTTTGGATGCTTTTCCTTTGGTGAGATGAAAAAATTCTTTGGCTGAGCCACTATAGGCCAAGATGGCCTTAAATACTCCAGGACCAACCTTGGGAGCTAAGGCCAATGCCAAATGGTACCTTAAATTTTCATGTTCCTTTTCTGGATTGAAGTTCATGCTTCAGATTGATTAAAAAGTCCTTGATTTCCTGAAGTTTTTGAACTGCCGCTACCTTGTCAAATCCCTGGTGTTTTCCGGAAGCTATGACTTCCTGAGCACCTTGAAGGGTATATCCTTTTTCTTTGACTAAATGATATACATAGCGGATTTTTTGGATATCATCTTTGGTAAATCGGCGGTTTCCTTTTTTATCTTTTTTAGGTTTGATGATATCAAATTCACCTTCCCAGTAACGGATCAAAGAAGGGGCAACCTTAAACATATCAGCAACCTCTCCAATGGAATAATACTTCTTCTCGATTTCTCGCTCTTTGTACGGCACAATGGTAAAATTTATTCTTTGACTTCAATAAAAGTTCCTAAAACCCTAAAATAAGAAAATCCTACCTGACTTCAAGTAGGGCTTCAAGTCCATTGGAGAAAAAACGATAGGAATTAGCGGTTTAGTACCTGAAGCATTTGAACGGAAGCTAAACCTGCGGTTTCCGTTCTCAATCGACTTTTCCCCAAAGAAACAGGTTGAAAGCCCATTCGGATAGCCTCCTGGATTTCTTTAGGGTCAAAATCTCCCTCAGGCCCGATTAGAATCAGGTACTTTCCTCCTGGTTTGGCTAAGTCTAGTAAATGGTGCTGATGGTCTTCGTCCACGAAGGCAATGAACTTTTGATATTCCTCAAAGGATGGACTAGAAATCAAATCGGTAAACTTGGTTATGGAGTGAAGCGTGGGGGTATGGAATTTTATACTCTGCTTACAGGCGGAAATAACCTTTTTGTGGAGACGGTCGGTTTTGAGAAAGCTTCGTTCCGAATTCATTGTTTCCAAAAGTGTCAATTCATGAAATCCAATCTCCGTGATTTTTTCTACCATCCATTCCATCCGATCCGGACTTTTGGTTGGAGCAATTCCTAAATGAATATGGAAAGCATCAGGTTCTATAGTTCTGGAATTCAGTATTCTAAGGTTTGTTTTTTTTGGATTGGCCTGATTGATTACTGCATCGAAAATTTTTCCATTTCCGTCGGTGAGCGTTATGGGATCTCCCTGTTTTTTGCGGAGAACCTTGATCAGGTGCTTGGACTCATCCTCCGAAAGATAAGTGATGGGTTCGGTGATAATTTCCTGAAAAAACAACTGCATGGTCTTCAATTTTTGATTTACAAAAAAAGCACATTCTCTCAGAGAATGTGCTTTAAACCAAATTAACCTATAACCTATAACCTATAACCTTATTAACCTTTTGAGATTTCCATGTTTACAGTTTTTCCCTTGATGGTATTATTCTTCATGATTCGGATCACATGATCTGCATCTTTTTGAGGAATATCTACGAAAGAGAAATTGTCAAATATGTCGATGCCTCCGATGCTTTTCCCTGGAACTCCAGCTTCACCGGCGATGGCGCCTACGATATCGTTGGGACGGATTCTGTCTTTCTTGCCCACGTTGATAAACAGACGAGTCATGTTTGCGTCACGGGTTCTTTCTACTCTAGGACCGAAGTCTCTTCCACCTTCTTTACGATCTCCAAACCGGCTACCTCTTTCGAATCTTTCGCCTCGCTCACTTCTTCCGCCTCTTTCAAATCGGTCACCGCTTCTGCCGAATCGATCAGATCCGCGCTCTCCACGACCAAACCTTCCTTCTCTTCCTCCTTCACGACGGTCATCTCGTCTGCGGTCATTGTAGGATGTTTCGATTCCAAAATCCTGATCTTTCAATTCTTTTACTGCATCTCCCATGACCATTTTCAATAGCCCAAGTGCAATTTGCTCTGCTGTTAGGCCTTCGGCCAGCATCTGTCCGATGGTAGATTCGAAAATTTGATTGTCTTCTTCTTTGCCCAACACTCGGTAAACATCTTTTACCAACTGAGCTTTTTTCAAATCCACCAATTCTGAAACTGAAGGAGGAGTCATTTTGGTGATGGTCGCTTTGGTGTAGCGCTCCAAATCACGAAGTTTCATGAATTCACGACGACCGGTGATGAAGGTGATCGCAGTTCCGGATTTACCGGCACGGCCAGTTCTACCGATTCTGTGTACATAATATTCTTCGTCCAAAGGAATGTCGAAGTTGAAAACAGCTTCTACGTTGTCCACATCTATCCCTCGGGCAGCAACATCAGTAGCTACCAAGACGGTACAAAGTCCTTTACGGAATTTGTTCATCACTTTATCACGCTGGGCCTGGGAAAGGTCACCGTGAAGTGCTTCAGCAAGGATTCCTCTGCTTCCCAAAGCTTCGGTGACTTCGTCTGTCATTCGCTTGGTATTACAGAAGACTACGCTGAGAGCATAATTGTTGATGGTCATCAGTCTGGCCATCAGTTCCATTTTCAAGGAAGGCTTTACTTCGTAAAATACCTGCTCGATTTTGGAAACAGTAAGTTCGTTTTTTGCGACTTTGATGATTTCAGGTTCAGTCTGATATTTCCTGGTCAAGTCCATGATAGGCTTGGCCATGGTTGCGGAGAAAAAGACGGTCTGTCTTTCTTCCGGCATTTCCTGAAGAATTGCTTCGATATCATCTCTGAAGCCCATATCCAGCATTTCATCTGCCTCGTCCAAGACGATGATTCCTGCATCTTCCAGTTTTAAAGTTCCTCTGTTGATGTGGTCCTGAACACGGCCCGGAGTACCCACTACGATTTGAACACCTTTCTTAAGGGTTCTAATCTGCTTGTCTATGGATTCTCCACCGTATATCGCTACTGAGGAAATTTTCCTGTGGTATTTGGCAAGTTTGTGAATCTCACCTTCCACCTGTACCGCTAGTTCCCGGGTCGGGCAGAGGATGATTGCTTGAGGTTTGTTGAAATCAGGATCTACCAAATCGATGATCGGAATGGCAAATGCTGCTGTTTTTCCTGTTCCAGTCTGTGCCTGTCCGATGACATCGCGACCTTCTAGAACAAAAGGAATAGCTTGTGATTGAATTGGGGAAGGTTGGGTATAGCCCATCTCTTCCACGGCCCGTAAGATTTCAGCTGAAATCCCCAGGTCTGAGAATTTGATTGTGTTTTCCATGAATGTGTCCTTACTTTTCTTGCCATGTTTCCTAAATCCCAGACAAGCGACAGTAAGGATTCACGGCTTAGAAAAATGCTACGTCGATTTTGACGATGCAAAAGTAGGAGGAATAATTTCGGAAAACAAGTCAGTTCAGAAAGTTTTTAGAATATTCTTTAAAAATCAAGGAGAAAAAGCGAAATAAATTTTGTCGATCGAATACAATCAGGCTATGCAATCCGCTTTTCTCCTGAGATGTTTATCCAGAAAAATCCCTTTAAATCATTTCCCAATACTTTCCAAAATCAATCGAACCAGTTCTGCTTTATCTCCATTGGGAATCCAACGGGCCACGATCAACAGGTCATTTTCCTGATCTACATAAATCATGTTGGTACCCGCACCAATATGCAAAAAGGCCGTTTTTGGAGCTGCAGGAACTTGTTCTTGGTCGAGGTTGAGAAAATAATTCATAAACCCATAGTCAGGCTGGGCTGGGGTGGGTGTTAGGGATTTTGCTATCCAGGAAGCTGGTATCAACTGCTTTCCATTCCAATTTCCATTCCTCAAGGTCAGATACCCAAATCTGGCCTGATCCCATGCAGAGAGCATCATTCCTCCTCCCCAATGAGAACCTCCACTCACTGACTGAATGATTTGTCCGTCTAAGATTACGAAAGAATTTTCATAGCCTGTCCATCTCCAAGTGTCACTGGCACCGATTGGGTCCATGATTTTTTCCTTCAGCACAGTAGGTAGAGGTTTTCTCCATACGTTCAAAAGAGCCAAAGCAAGGACATTGACCCGGGTATCATTGTATTCATACTTACTTCCAGGTTCATTCTGAGGTCTGGCCCGTTTTTGAGCAACTCCCTCTGAGGGCCTATCTGCCCAATCTGGTTTTCCCCAAAGGCTTCCTTCCCAATCGGAAGTTTGTCTCAGCAAATCATCCCAACGGATTTTTCGGTTGTGGTCGGTGTCGAAAAGATCAAAAACATCGTCTTCCTCCAAATGGTCTGCTTTATTCATCATGGCTTTGACCGGGTCAAAAGGATAAATAGGGGCCATGTAAGGGTAAACCAAATCCATTTCACTTTGAATCAAGCCTTCCTCCACAGCCAAGCCTGCAGTGGTAGACAGGAAGCTTTTTGCGACACTAAAGGTCAAATCCACTCGCTCTGGCTCTCCCCACTGACCTACTACATATCCTTTATAAATGATCAGACCGGTGGCCGGACCCCGGGTTTTCATCGGTCCTACAGGATATCCGAAGGGCTCCCTTCCAAATGCACTTTCGTAATGGGCGATTTTCAGATTAGGATTGGCATCGCTTTCATGGGTTTTTGCAAAATCAATGGCAGCTTGGACCTTTTCAGGGTTCATTCCTAGTTCTGAGGGGGCCTTGGTTTCCCAATGATTTTTTCCCGGAAAATAGGTTTGGGCAAAGGAAAAGTGGGAAATCAAGGAAAGTGTCAGGAGAATTCCGGCTTTTTTCATGGATTATTTACATTTCTGCGATGATACAAATTCTAATTTTCAGGTAGAGACCATTTGTCAAAACTTCAAAAATATTTCAAAACAGAAAACCCTTTTGTTTGGAATGGGTTATCTGATTACCCAGAATCGGCATTTGCCTAAACTAGCACTTGAAAACTATGGATGAAAGGATTTACATTATCGGAGCCGGCGTATCCGGATTAATTGCAGCTATTGAACTTGAAAAATCAGGGTTTTCCCCGATCATTTTGGAAGCCAGTGCCGATATAGGAGGTCGTATGAAAACCGATCACGTAGATGGATTTCTCTTAGACCATGGTTTTCAAGTCTTGAATACAGCTTACCCGGAAGCCAAAAGGTATCTGGACTTTCAAGCTTTGCATTTAAAAACATTCGATCCCGGTGCAGTAATTTTTAATGGGAGAGATGCCTACATTATTTCGGACCCAATCCGGGATCCATTAAAAATTGTGGGAATGGCATTTTCGAAAGTGGGATCCTTTTGGGACAAAGTGAAGATGTTCTCCCTTACCCAAGAGTTGAAAAGTAAATCCTTGGATGAAATTTTCAACAGCCCTTCCATTCCTACATTCCAATATTTGGAAAATTATGGATTCTCCTCCCAGATCATCGAAAATTTCTTTAAGCCTTTTTTTCGTGGGATATTTCTTGAGAAACATTTGAATACTTCCTCTAGAATGTTTGAATACGTCTTCAAAATGTTCGCTTTGGGAATGGCAGCAATTCCTGAAAAAGGAATGGGAGAGATCCCCAAGATGCTTCGGCAGCAGCTGGGCAAAACTCAGATCTATTTCAATACCCCTGTGAAGGATATTCAGTTGGGAAAAATTCTCCTTGAAAATGGGGAAGCCTTGGAGTTTGACCGGGTGATTGTGGCCGTACAGCCCGAAAAAATCCTTAAACAGCTTCAAGGTCAATTTGGCAAGCCTCAGTCGGTGATCAATCTGTACTTTTCTCTTCAAAAATCATTCATTGCCCGGCCAATGATAGGATTGGTGACTGGGGGAAAGTTGATCAACAATCTGGTATTTATGAACGATGTATCCCCTGCCTATGCTCCCAAAGAAAAGTCACTTCTTTCCGTTACCGTTTTGGAAAGTGAATTAGAGGAAAAGGACTTGGTGGTCCATGTGAAAAAAGAGCTGGAAGAAATTTCAGGAATCAAGGCCGAGTATTTCAAGTTCTTGAGGGCCTACGCTATCCCCCATGCGCTGCCTAAAATTGAGGATCTGAAGCATACCATACCCATGACGGAGACCAAAGTGATGGATAAAATTTATTTGGCAGGGGATTATCTGCTGAATGGATCGATCAATGCAGC
>JAJLJS010000192.1:0-1364 GCA_033844545.1 Cyclobacteriaceae bacterium
GTTATCCCTTCTCATCTGATACTTTCGGACAACCGAGGGGATTATGTTTTTGTCGTGGAGAATGAGACTGCCAAAAAGAAATACATCGTACGTGGTATGAGTTCAGGGAATGAAACGGAGGTGAAAGATGGCTTGACAGGCACAGAAACTCTTGTGGATAAAGGATTCCGCGAGGTAGGCGACAATTTTAGCGTAAACATTGCCCAGCTCTAAGCCATGACAGATTCTCAAAATAAATCGATCATCCGGGAATTTGGCCTGTCCAGCTTTAGTGTGGACAATGCCACTTCTGTGGTCATTTTGACCTTGATCATCACGGTATTGGGACTGGGAGCCTATCGGACCATGCCTAAGGAGAGTTTTCCAGAAATCGTCATTCCTACAGTCTATATCGGAACTCCGTATCCCGGCAACTCGCCCGTGGATATGGAAAATCTGATTACCCGACCCATTGAGAAAGAGCTTAAATCCCTCAATAATGTCAAGGATATCAGCTCTACCTCAGTGCAGGATTTCTCATCAATAGTCGTAGAGTTTAACCCTGGGGTGGAAATATCCAAGGCCATCCAGGATGTGAAAGATGCCGTAGACAAATCCAAATCGGAATTGCCCACCGACTTGGATCAGGATCCTAACGTAATGGAAGTCAATACCACAGATATCCCGATTATGAACGTGAATATCTCTGGTCCTTACTCCGAGCAGGAGTTGAAGAAATTTGGGGAGTATTTGGAAGATGCGATCGAAAAGCTTCCGGAGATTTCCAAGGCGGATTTGGCCGGAACAGTAGAGCGGGAAATCCAAATCAACGCAGATCCCTACAAAATGGAAGCAACGGGGGTGAGTTTCGGAGATATCTCCGGAGCCATACAGGCCGAAAACCTGACCATTTCCGGTGGAGCAATCCGAAGCGGAGATTTTGAGCGTACAGTTAGGGTGGACGGAGAATTTTCCAGTCCCGATGAACTGCTGGATATTATCGTAAAAACAGACCAGCAAAAAATCGTGTACCTCCGCGACGTGGCTGAGGTAAAAGATACCTATAAGGACCGAACCTCCTATGCACGAAGCAAAAACCTGCCGGTAGTCACGATCAATGTCACCAAAAGAAGTGGGGAAAACCTGTTGGATGCCGCCGACAAGATCAAAGAAATCATCCAAAATACCCAAAAGAACCGCTTCCCGAAGGATTTGGAAATTTCCATCACCAACGATCAAAGTAAACAAACGCGAACTCAGGTAAGTGATTTGGAAAACTCGATCATCTTCGGGATCATTCTGGTGGTCTTGGTTTTGATGTTCTTTATGGGATTCCGGAATGCATTGTTTGTGGGTTCGGCGATTCCGCTTTCCATGTTTATTTC
>JAJLJS010000193.1:0-6647 GCA_033844545.1 Cyclobacteriaceae bacterium
CAGCTACAAAAACGTCAACCCCAACACCAAAAAGCTGTTGATGCTGGACGAGTCCTCTTACCAAGGGGGCTTGGATATGGGAGAGCATCCGATTGCATGGTATCATGACTATGACGGAGGAAGAGCTTGGTATACCGGGGGAGGACATACCCATGAGTCCTATACGGAAGATGATTTCTTGAAGCATTTGCTTGCCGGTATTCAGTATGCAATCGGTGAAAATGAGGAACTGGATTACTCCAAGGCCAAATCCAAAAGAGTTCCCGAGGAAAACAGGTTCACCAAAACAACTCTTTCCATCGGAGAATTTACCGAGCCTACCGAAATGACCGTATTGCCCAATTTAGACATTTTGGTAGCCCAAAGAAGAGGAGAAATTCTTCATTACAACAATGCGACCGGGGAACTTAAGGAAGTGGCCAAACTGGATGTGTACTGGAAGGCTGAAGTCCGAGGCGTCAACGCAGAAGAAGGAGTCATGGGTCTTCAAAAAGATCCAAATTATGCGCAAAATAATTGGGTGTATGCCTATTACTCCCCAACAGGAGCTGAGGAAATCAATCGCCTATCCAGATTTAAATTCGCCAACGGGGTTTGGGACATGGGTTCCGAACAAGTAATCTTGGAACTCTACTCCCAACGAAATATCTGCTGTCACACCGGAGGATCCATCGCCTTTGATGCACAAGGAAACCTGTTTCTTTCTACTGGTGACAACTCAACACCTTTCAATCAACCTGGCACTCCTAACACCTTGAATGGCTATGCGCCATTGGATGGAAGAGAAGGAAACAAGCAATGGGATGCCCGTAGAAGCTCCGGTAATTCGAACGACTTGAGAGGAAAAATCCTGAAAATTAAGGTCAATGAAGACGGAAGCTATTCCATTCCGGAAGGCAACCTTTATCCTGAAGGGACAGAAGGAACCCGACCCGAAATCTTTGTTCAAGGTCTCAGAAACCCTTATCGTATCTCCGTGGATCAAAAGACCGGATTCCTGTATTGGGGCGAAGTCGGTCCAGACGCCAACAATGACTCCTTGGATGTAAAAGGTCCTAGAGGCTACGATGAAGTCAATCAAGCGAAAAAAGCCGGACACTATGGATGGCCATATATCATTGGAAATAATTACCCTTACCGAGAGTTTAATTATGAGACAGGCCAGCCTGGTCCAGCTTTCGACCCTGCCGGTCCGGTAAACAATTCTCCACACAACACCGGATTGCAAAAGCTGCCGCCAGTTGAGCCAGCCTTTATTTGGTATCCGTATGCTGCTTCTCCGGAATTTCCTTCCTTAGGAACGGGAGGCAGAAATGCCATGGCAGGTCCGGTTTACTATTCTGACCTATATCCCGCAGATACCCGCTATCCGGACTACTTTGATGGCAAGCTGTTTATTTATGAATGGATCCGAGGTTGGATCAAAGTGGTCACCATGACCGAAGATGGCAGCTTTGACAAATTGGAGCCATTCATGCCCGGGACCAAATTCAATGCGCTGATGGACATGGAAATGGGCCCTGACGGAAAAATCTATATCCTCGAGTATGGAAATGGCTGGTTCTCCAAAAATCCGGATGCCGGACTATTCCGAATCGATTACAATGGGGGCAACAGAGCGCCTGTTGTGTCGAGTCTTTCAGTGGATAAAACCTCCGGAAAAAATCCATTGACGGTGACCTTTACCGCCAGTGCCAGCGATCCGGAGAAAGATCCGCTCACCTTCATTTGGGATTTGGGCAATGGAGAAACCAAAACCACCACAGAGCCTACCTTGACTCATACCTTTAATTCCATTGGGGACTTTGAGGTAAATGTGACTGCCAACGATCCTGCCGGACTCAGCGGCTCAAGCGTTTCTGTCAGTGTATATTCCGGGAATACCGCACCTGAGATTCAGATCGCAATAGACGGTAACCAATCCTTCTATTTCCCAGATAAGAAAGTCTCCTATACTGTAACGGCAACGGATCCGGACGAGCCAGGCGCAAGTTTGGACATGAGTTCTCTATATGTTTCCGCGGATTATGTATCAGGAGTTGATTTGGCCGAGGCAGATATGGGACATAAGGTCATGAGTGAAGCGATGACCGGAAAGTCCTTGGTACAATCGCTGACCTGTAAGACCTGTCACAAAGAAAATGAGGCCTCAATCGGTCCGGCTTATACAGATGTAGCTAAAAAATACCGGGAACGTGACAGAAACTACCTGTTGAATAAAATCAAAAACGGTGGCGGAGGAGTCTGGGGAGAAACAGCCATGCCTGCCAATCCGGATTTGAAATCTGCCGATGCGAATGCTTTGGTGACCTATATCCTTTCTTTGAGAAATGAGGCCAAGCCAAGTATGCCGGCAAAAGGTTCAATAGATCCGACTTTGGGTAAGCAGCCTTCCCCTACCGGTGCGCTGGTCATCTCTGCTACCTATACCGATCAAGGTGGGGAAAACATCAAGCCACTAACCGGCGCTAATTCACTGGTATTGACTTCCAACTCCCCAAGCCTTGCCTTGGCCAGTGAATTCAATGGATTCAACAAAATGGTGTTTAATGGACAAACCTTGTTGACCATTCCCGGTCCACCGGCATCCTTTGCTATGCCGGCAACCGACTTGACTGGAATAGGTTCTGTAACCCTCAACCTGGCAATCCAATCAGAGGTGACCCAACCTATAAATTTTGAGATTCGACAAGACAGTCCAACCGGCCCAATTGTGGCACAAGGAATGGTAAATCCTGGGGCAGGGATGCAGGTACCTGGAATGCCGATTCCATTCCATACTGCCAATCTTCAGGTGACAGGCACTCCAGATGGGAAAAAGCACAAGTTATATTTCATGAGTGACCCGAGAGGTGCAGAACTGGGAACTGCTATCATCACCGGAATTACTTTCAACGCAAAGTAATTCCCCTTAAAAATCCTCAAAGCAAAAAGCCGTTCCGGAATTCCGGAACGGCTTTTTTAATCTCAAATTTCAAATTTCGAATTTCGAACCCTTCTTCACTTCATGGGTGAAAAGGGCAAAGTCTTGAAAAAGACCGCATCCACTTTCTCCACGATTTTCCCGGATTCCTCAGATGCATCCCGAGCTTTGATCCATTCCGGATCAGTTCTAAAGCGATCAAAAGCCGCATTAAATGCATCCTTAGAATCATGCCCCAAAAGATAGATCAACTTGGGCTGTGCACCATCCTTCTCTACGGTCAACCAATACGGATAATTCTTTAGGCCTTGCTTTTCAAACAATGCCCGTGTATGGTCCCGGAATCTCGCCTGGATATTGTCGATTTTGCCCGGGAAGCAATGGTAGGTCCGCATTTGGAAGATTCCACTGCCTGTTGGGATTGGGGTATCATTCAATTCAGGGGCAAGGACCATAAAGGTCTGGTCAATTTTTGCAACCAATGGTCCGTTGACATGTGATTCTTCGTACGCTTTTTTCCATTCGGGATCATTAAGAAAAGCTTCCCAACTCTTTTCCCGGGATGCCTGGTCCGGGTAGCCTAGAATATAGGTCATGGAATTGTCAGTGTTTTCCTCGGGAACGAAGTAAATGATGTTTTCCATTCCGGCCTTTTCGAAAAGCTTCATGGTATGATTTTCAAATCGTTTCAGCAGATCGGGGAGTTTTCCGGGATGAGCGTAGTATTTCCGAATTTCAAAATACTTGGATTTGGAGGTTTGGGGGAGCTGAGCAAATGCTCCAAAGGCAAGCAAAATTGCCAAAGCAGATAGCATGAGTTTTTTCATCAGGTTTATGGGTTTGATTTTATTAATAATGGATTAATTCGAAATTCATTTTGAAGAAATTGGTCCATCGACCATGGACAATGGTCTAGGGTCGATGGACTGATTCACTTTTTCCAGGCTTTGTACAAGGCCGGACTGAGAACCAGGGCAATGATCGCCAAGCCGAAAGTTTCCCGGTTTTCCTCCATTTCCGGAGTTTTCATGGTCAAGTCCTTTTGGGCCCATTCGTCGGATATCCAATCTCCAACTCCACCCGGAAAGAAGTAGATCGCTCCCAATACTGCCAATACCACTACCAAGGTCAAGGGGATTTTGGGAAAAATCCCGCGCACACCCAAAAGACAGAAGATCATAGCCGCGCCGTAGATGCTCACCCAAACTTCCGGATCAGGATCGTTGAATTGCCAATATGCGAACAGGGCAAAGAGAAAAAACCAGGTGCCAAAGAAGTATTTATTGAATTTCATAGGATTTATTTTGGGATGATGCCTTTAAAACTAAGCAATTTAAAAATCAATCCATCGGGGTTTGGATAATTGGCAGGATCTGATTTTTAACAGGAATTTTTGAGATATTTTGGGAGTAAAATTCAGTTTTTGAAAATGATCGAAATCAAATCTGCTGAAAGCAATTCTGAATTGCAGGGTATTTTGGATCTGCAATGGGAAAACCACCTCTCCACGGTATCGGATTTGGAGAAAAATGAACAGGGATTTGTGACGGTCAGACACACCTTGGAGCAACTCCAACTCATGAATTCGATAGCTCCTCATGTCATTGCAAAAGAAAATGAGCAGGTGGTCGGATATATTTTGGCGATGACCAAAGCTTCCAAGGACTTGGTACCGGTTTTGGTTCCGATGTTTCAGCAGTTTGATCAATTAAACTATCAGCACCAAAAGGTTTCCGCTTACGACTATATGGTAATCGGACAGATTTGTATCGGCAAAGCTCAGCGGGGCAAAGGACTTTTTGACCGAATGTATGAAGCGTATCAACAATCATTTTCTTTGAGCTATGATTTCGCCATTACTGAGATAGCTAAGAGTAATTTCCGGTCACTTTCCGCCCATAAGCGCGTTGGGTTTGAGGTCATCCACGAATTTGAGGATGTGACTCAGGAATGGGCCATTGTGGCCTGGGATTGGAAGTAGGACCCGGGCAGGTCAGAGAAGGATAGTTCAAGGTCCTTTAGCATCTATTTTCAGACTACTTATAGGGTAATAAGTAAATGATTGGGTAAGGGAACGGGAGTCGCAAGGCTCCCGTTTTTATTTTTCAACAAGGTTAAAAACGGGATTGGAAGTCCTGGATTGAGCCATGATCTTCTCCAGTTCGGTTACTTTCTCCGGATTTGATTTGGCCAGATCCTGTTGTTCTCCCGGATCGGATTTGAGGTTAAAAAGTTCAACCGTAGTTTTTGTGGAATCCTTAATCTGATATTTCACCAATTTCCAGTCTCCCTGACGGAGGGCTTGTCGGCCTCCCAGTTCATGAAATTCCCAATAAAGCGTCTCATGTTGGGTTTGAGATCCCTCTCCCAGAAGAGTGGGGACCAAAGAAATTCCGTCAATACCTTCAGGAGATTTTTGGCCCAAAAACTCCGCAAAGGTGGGCAACCAATCCCAAAATGCTGAAAGATGATCCGAGCTGGAATTTGCCTTGATTTTTCCGGGCCATTTCACGACCATGGGCACATGGATTCCTCCTTCGTACAGATCCCGCTTAAATCCCCGAAATGGCCCATTAGAGTCAAAAAATTCAGGATCGGCTCCTCCTTCTTGATGGGCTCCGTTGTCTGAAGTGAAAACGATCAGGGTATTCTCGCTCAGTCCCAACTCTTCCAGCTTAGCTACCACCTCTCCTACATATCGGTCAATCCGCTCCACCATGGCGGCAAAGGCAGCATGGGGATAAAGTTCACTTTGGTAGCCGGGAATTTTCATATCCGGACCGTAATCTCCGCCGGGAGGAGCCACGTGAGGTTTTTCGTCTCCAAACTTTGCTCTGTACTTTTGGAAAATTTCATCCTCAGGAGCCGCCAATTCTGCGTGTGGAGTAACAATTGGCATAAAAAGGAAAAATGGCTTATCCTTATTTTTCTCGATAAACAGGAGGGATTGCTCCTGAATCAAATCCGGAGCATAGGTCACCTTATTCGTCCAGTCATTGCCGGGAAGCTTGACCTGGACGCCGTCTTGCCAGAGGTAGGCGGGATAATACCGATGCGCATAGCGCTGGCAGAGGTAGCCATAAAATTCCCCGAAACCTTGATTTAGCGGATCACCGGTAGTTTCGTTCATTCCCAAACCCCATTTGCCGAAGGCTCCGGTGACATACCCGGACTTTTGGAAAACTTTTGAAATCGTCATCAAGGTATCCGGCATGGGATACTGGCCCTCTGGCTGCACTTCTGAATTTCCCCGAATTGGGGTATGCCCAGTATGCAATCCCGTCATAAAGGCAGATCGGGAAGGTGCACAGACGGTAGCTCCGGAATAATGATTGGTGAAAATCATTCCCTCAGCAGCCAATCGATCGATGTTTGGGGTCTCAATGTATTGCTGGCCCAAAAATCCCAAATCGCCATAACCCAGGTCATCGGCGAGAATAAAAATCACATTGGGGGGCGTTTCTCGGGTTTCTTCTACAGGGCTCTGACAGGAAAAAGACCCCATAACCATCAGAATTATCAATAGGCGCATGGACATGGTGTGGATTTTTTCAGAAATTAAGAAAGACAAAACAATAAGCCCATCCTGTCCCATAATTTTTATGAAAAAGCTGATTTCGTTTAACCTTTTGCTGGTTATAGTGTCTTTTTATCCTGGATTTTCTCAAGAAAAGGTACCGGTGATCATTTCGACCGATATCGGAGGGGATGATCCGGATGACCA
>JAJLJS010000194.1:0-4632 GCA_033844545.1 Cyclobacteriaceae bacterium
GCCATGCCTGCCAAGGCGAAAGCCAAGGTCCTTTCTGTTTTTCCCCGACTATTCTGCGCATTGATGACATTGTGATGCAAATCAGCAAAACCCAAAAGTTCGGTTGTCATCGTCCGATTGAGCGGAAAACTGGAGCCATATCCAGCCGCAGACCCTAAAGGGTTTTTATTGCTTAAGTCAAAAGCGGCTTTGAGCAAACCCATATCTTCCGAAAGCCCTTCTGCAAAAGATCCAAACCAAAGACCAAAAGAAGAAGGCATGGCCAATTGCGTATGGGTATAGCCTGGCATCAGGTCATGTTGATGCTTTTCGGAAAGTGCCACCAATTGGTCAAACAACTCCTTGGCATCTTCGACAATTCCCTGAATAGCAGCACGATAATAGAGTTTCAAGTCTACCAATACTTGATCGTTTCGGCTTCTTCCACTGTGTAGCTTTTTCCCTACCTCTCCATACCGCTCAGTGAGCAAAAATTCTACCTGAGAATGAACGTCCTCAACTCCGGGTGAAATACTGAATTTACCTTGTTCGATTTCTAAGTAAATTTCTTTTAGACCCCTTTGAAGAATTCCATTTTCTTCCTCTGTCAAAAGCCCGATGTTAGCCAACATATGTGCATGGGCCATAGAACCCAATACATCAAAAGGAGCCAAAATGATATCGAATTCAGGATCTCTTCCGATAGTGAACTGTTCTACTTCTTTTTTGCTGCCGGTGGTTTTTTGCCAAAGTTTCATGGAAATTTCTTTTAGCTGAGTTCTGCGTATTTGTTGAGAATGGAAATATAGCCCTGAATTCCTTTTTTTATTTCTTCCAAATAAATGAATTCATCGGCAGTATGGGATCTGGCAGAATCTCCTGGACCTATCTTGACAGAAGGCCAGGGAATCAAAGCCTGATCGGAAAGGGTAGGACTGCCAAAAGTCTCCAAGTCTAAAGCTGCCGCCACCCGATACATCAGATGATTTTCCGGCAAGTGGGAAGACTGCAGCCTCAAAGATCTTGGCTGTAATTCTGCTTTAAGATTGGCTTTAAGTTCTTCCAAGGCCTCCTCCAAGGTATATGCATCAGTCACCCGAACATCCAAGGTATATTCACAGAGATCAGGAACTACATTGTGTTGTTGTCCAGCTTTAATCACGGTACAGGATACCTTAGTTCTTCCCAAAAAGGGTGAGGTCTTGGCAAACTGGAAATTTCTGATTTCATCCATATCCTCCAAAGCCAGATAAATGGCATTGATTCCCTCTTCCCTGGCTGCATGACCAGCTTTACCGTGAATTTTGGCATCAATCACCAAAAGGCCTTTTTCTGCCACCGCCAGTTTCATCTGGGTAGGTTCACCGACAATGGCCAATTCGGCTTCAGGTAAGGTGGGAATTAAGGAGGCAATTCCTTGTAGACCTGAAATCTCTTCCTCCGCTGAGGCAATCATCAGGAGGTTAAAGGGAAGGGGTTTTCCGATAAAATGACAGAAACAGGCGATTAGACTGACCAATGGCCCTCCGGCATCGTTACTTCCCAAGCCATAAAGCTTTCCGTCTTCATAGGTGGGAGAAAATGGGTCTTTGGTGTAGCCTGAATTAGGTTTTACAGTATCGTGGTGGGAATTTAGCCAGACGGTGGGAAGAATGGGATTATATTCTGAGGAAAAAGCCCAGACATTATTTCCTGAGCGATGGATTTCCACCCCTTTTTCTGTTAAAAAATCCTGAATCAAATCTGCCGTTTTGTTTTCTTCTTTGGAAAAAGAAGGAATCCGTATTAAATCCTCCAACAGCTGAACTGTTTCCTGATATAGATTTTTGTCCAAAGTCATCCTCAATATAAATCGTATCGATGACGCTCAATCAAAGTCCCGGAAAGTTTTCCTTTGGCCGCAAGGAGCAAGTTTTCAGCTTTTCCGATCCAAACGTGATGAACTCCTTTTTCCAAGGCAGCAAAGGCATTGTCCAATTTTGGAATCATCCCGGAGTGGATCACATTTTCTTTTCGTAATTCGGCATAAATTTCCTCATTGATCATCGGAACAATGGAGCTGTCATTTTTTTCATCGATCAATACTCCGCTTTTATTGAAGCAAAAATAGAGCTTCACCTGATGTTCTTTGGCCAAACTGGTGGCTAAGGCAGAGGCAATGGAATCCGCATTGGTATTGAGCAACTGGCCTTTTTTATCGTGGGTTATGGCATTGATCACCGGCTGAAGCCCGGCACCTAGGAGTGTGTCCAGAAGCTTGGTGTTTATTTCCTGAATATCCCCAACAAATCCATAATCTATATCTTTTACCGGTCTTTTGATGGATTTAATCAAATTTCCATCTGCACCGGTCATTCCTATGGCATCGACTTTCAGTGATTGTAGTTTGGCGACAATATTTTTATTGATCAAGCCGGCATAAACCATGGTCACAATGTCCAGGGTGTCTTTGTCCGTGATTCTTCGGCCATCGACCATTTCGGGCATCACTCCCATACTTTCCCCAAATCTCGAAGCTAGGACTCCACCCCCATGAACCAAGATTTTATGTCCTGGGAATTTGGCAAACAGGGCAAGAAATTCATCCAACTTTTCCGGAAAGTCGATGACATTACCGCCGATTTTGATGATAGATATTTTCATAGGTTTGAGGTTTTCTGAAGGATACTTATCCCAAGATTTTGCTGATCACAGCTTGGGCTGCATAGATTCTGTTTTCAGCTTGTTTTTGAACCAAGGACCTGGAGCTGTCCAAAATTTCATCCGATAGTTCCAGGTTTCTTCTTACCGGAAGGCAATGCATGACTTTGGCCTCCGGAGCATCGGCTAGGTGCTTTTCAGTAAGCATCCACCGGGAATCTGTGGAAATTATTTTCCCATAATCGTTAAAGCCCGACCAGTTTTTCACATAGACGAAATCCGCACCTTCCAGTGCTTTTTCCTGATCGTATTCTATCTTCGCTCCTTGGGTGAAGGATTCATCCAATTCGTAGCCAGAAGGATGGGTAATGGTTAAATCATGTCCCATTCCAATGGTCCATTCCGAAAAACTGTTCGCAACGGCATGGGGAATAGCCTTAATATGCGGACCCCAACTCAATACTACCTTAGGCTTCTTTTTTCCTTTTAGATATTCCTGAATGGTAATCTGATCAGCCAAACTCTGCAGCGGATGTCTGATGGCCGACTCCAGAGATATTACCGGGACGCCACTGTACTTGATAAACTGTCGAATGGTAAAATCAGCGACATCTTCCTCCTTATGGGTCAATGAGGGAAACGCCCGGATCGCCAAAATATCAAAGTAAGTTCCTAAGACCCCAGCTGCATCCTTGATGTGCTCTACCGTACTCTTGTTCATGATCGCGCCTTCTTTCATTTCCAAGGCCCAGCCTTCTTTGTCCATGTTCAGGACAATGGCTTCCATTCCGAGGTTTTGTGCTGCGATTTGAGTGGAAACACGGGTTCTTAAGGAGGGATTCAGGAAAATACAGCCAATCCTTTTGCCTTGACCTTTGGCAGCGTCCAAGCTGGGGTTGGCCTTGTAGGCAAGAGCAAGATCGACCAACTCTTTTCCTAATTCTAATGATTCAAATTGTGTAAATAATTTCATCAAAATTGATTTCAGGATTCTTGGGATGAAAGAATCTCTTTTAAAGCGACCAAAAACGAATTTAACTCATTCCATTCTACAGACAAAGGCGGAAGCAGACGAATCGTTTGTTTTCCAGCTGCAGAACCAGTGAAAATATGGTAGGTTTTGACCAACTCAGAACGTACAGGTCCTGCATCTCTGTCCAAATCGATCCCGATCATCAATCCTTTTCCCCGAACTTCCACTATACCTGGAATTGACTTCAGTTCATGGATAACTTTTTCCCCAAATTCTTTGGCTCTTTCCTGAAGTTTTTCCTGCTCCAGTACTTCCAACACAGCCAAGGAAGCCGCACAGGCCAAATGGTTGCCTCCAAACGTGGTTCCCAACAGACCATAACTTGCCTTGAATTCCGGAGCAATCAACAAACCTCCGATCGGAAATCCATTGCCCATTCCTTTGGCCATGGAAATCAAATCCGGTCGTACGCCTTCAGCCCATTGATAGGCAAAAAACTTTCCTGTCCGGCCAAACCCGGACTGAACCTCATCCAGAATCAGTTTGGCCTCATACTTTTTACTTAGAGAAGATAGTCCCTGAAGAAATTCAGGGGATGGAACTTGAATCCCGCCGACACCTTGAATCCCTTCAATAATGATTCCGGCAATGGAATTGTTTTTTAGTACTTCTTCCACGGCATCCAAATCTCCCCAGGGAAGAATGTGAAAATCCGCTCTTTCGTTGCAGGGGGCGACGATTTTGGGATTGTCAGTCAAGGCGACTGCTCCGGAAGTTCTACCGTGAAATGAGCCGGAAAAAGCGATAAATCCCGATTTACCGGTGGCAAAAGAAGCCAACTTGATGGCGTTTTCATTGGCCTCAGCACCTGAATTGACCAAAAACAACTGGTAATCCGGAAGACCGGATAATTCCCCTAATTTTTCGGCCAAATGCTCCTGGATAGGAATCTGTATGGAATTGGAATAAAATCCCATTTGATCCAATTGATCCTTGATCCGCTTGACATAATGGGGATGGGTATGGCCGATAGAAATCAC
>JAJLJS010000195.1:0-4651 GCA_033844545.1 Cyclobacteriaceae bacterium
TCCTGTGAAGGATTGGGAATGTCATTGTGGAAAATACAAGCGAATCAGATATAAAGGCATTATCTGCGACCGTTGCGGTGTGGAAGTAACTGAGAAAAAAGTACGTCGTGAGCGTATGGGACACATCGAATTGGTGGTTCCCGTAGCCCACATCTGGTACTTTAAGTCTCTTCCAAACAAGATCGGTTACCTTCTTGGACTTCCTACCAAGAAGCTTGACCAGATTGTGTACTATGAGCGTTACGTAGTAGTTCAAGCTGGAATTAAGGCGGAAGAGGGTATTCAGTATTTGGACTTCTTGACAGAAGATGAATACTTGGATATCATGGATAAGCTTCCAAAGGAAAACCACATGCTGGACGATGACGATCCGAATAAATTCATCGCCAAAATGGGCGCTGAAGCTTTGGAAATGTTGTTGGCAAGATTGGATTTGGATGATCTTTCCTATTCTCTTCGTCACCAAGCTGCTACTGATACCTCTCAGCAGAGAAAAGCGGAAGCTTTGAAGCGTCTGAAAGTAGTAGAAGCATTCCGTGATGCAAGAACCAGAATCGAAAACCGTCCAGAGTGGATGGTCGTTCGCATGGTTCCTGTGATTCCGCCGGAATTGCGTCCATTGGTTCCTTTGGATGGTGGGCGATTCGCTACTTCTGACTTGAACGACCTGTACAGAAGAGTAATCATCCGAAACAACCGTCTGAAGAGATTGATCGATATCAAAGCTCCAGAGGTGATTTTGAGAAACGAGAAGAGAATGTTGCAGGAAGCTGTGGATTCACTTTTCGATAACTCCAGAAAAGTAAATGCGGTAAGATCTGATGGTAACCGCGCTTTGAAGTCCCTTTCTGACATGTTGAAAGGTAAGCAAGGCCGATTCCGTCAAAACTTGCTCGGAAAGCGTGTGGATTACTCCGGCCGTTCTGTAATCGTCGTAGGTCCAGAATTGAAGCTTCACGAGTGTGGTCTTCCTAAAAATATGGCAGCTGAGCTTTTCAAGCCATTTATCATCAGAAAGCTGATCGAAAGAGGGATTGTTAAGACCGTAAAATCTGCCAAGAAAATCGTGGATCGTAAAGATCCAGTGGTTTGGGACATTTTGGAAAACGTGTTGAAAGGACATCCTGTGCTCCTAAACCGTGCCCCAACGCTACACAGATTGGGTATCCAGGCTTTCCAGCCAAAATTGATCGAAGGAAAAGCAATCCAGCTTCACCCATTGGTATGTACTGCATTCAACGCCGACTTTGACGGTGACCAGATGGCGGTTCACGTACCACTTGGCCACGAGGCGATCTTGGAAGCTTCTACTTTGATGCTTTCTGCTCACAACATCCTGAACCCTGCCAACGGGGCGCCGATCACGGTACCTTCACAGGACATGGTATTGGGACTTTACTACGTGACCAAAGGCAAAAAATCCACTCCTGAAGAGCCAGTTCCAGGTGAAGGGATGACTTTCTACAGCACTGAGGAAGTAATCATCGCTTTGAACGAAGGCAAAATCTCACAGCACGCCAACATCAAGTGTAAGGTGAAAGTGAGAACGTCAGAAGGGGAGATCAAAGAACAAATCATTGAAACAGTTGCAGGCCGATTGATCTTCAATCAGTTTGTACCTGAAGAAGTAGGATATGTCAACGAGCTTTTGACCAAGAAAAAACTACAGCAGATTATCGCTGAGGTAGTGAAGGTTTGCGGAATCGCTCGTACAGCTCAGTTCTTGGATGATATCAAGCATCTTGGATTCCAAATGGCTTACCAAGGCGGTCTTTCCATGGGATTGAATGACGTTATTATTCCGGAAGAAAAAGAACCAATGATCGCGAAGGCGAAAGAGGAAGTTGACCAGGTATGGAACAACTACTTGATGGGTCTGATCACGGACAACGAACGTTACAACCAGGTAATTGACATTTGGACTCGTACCAACTCTCATTTGACGAACAATCTGATGAAGAAGATGGAAGAGGACAAGCAAGGCTTCAATGCGATCTACATGATGATGCACTCAGGAGCTAGAGGATCTAGAGAGCAGATTCGTCAGTTGGGTGGTATGAGAGGTTTGATGGCTAAGCCTCAGAAAAACCTTCAGGGTTCTGTGGGTGAAATCATCGAAAACCCAATCCTTTCCAACTTTAAAGAAGGTCTGGATGTATTGGAATACTTCATCTCTACTCACGGTGCACGTAAGGGTCTTGCGGATACGGCCTTGAAAACTGCCGATGCGGGTTACTTGACTCGTCGTCTGGTAGACGTAGCTCAGGATATGATCGTGACCGAAGAGGATTGCGGAACATTGAGAGGTTTGGTGGTACAGCCACTGAAAGACAATGACGAAATCGTCGAGCCACTTTCTGAAAGAATCTTGGGTAGAGTATCTGTACATGATGTATATGATCCGGTTACCGAAGAATTGATCGTTCCTGCCGGAATCGAAATTGATGATGAGATCGCAAGACGAGTAGATGAATCTGCTATTGAAGAGGTAGAGATTCGTTCCGTATTGACTTGCGAGACCAGAAGAGGCGTCTGCTCCAAGTGTTATGGTAGAAACTTGGCGACTGGAAAAATGGTACAAGCGGGTGAGTCTGTTGGTGTAATTGCCGCGCAGTCCATCGGTGAACCAGGTACACAGTTGACCTTGAGAACCTTCCACGTGGGCGGTACTGCTTCTAACATGGCGGTAGATGCCAGCATCAATGCGAAGTTTGACGGTGTAGTAGAATTCGAAGAAGAATTGAGATACATCGAGACGACCAACAAGGACGGTGAACCTGTCACTATCGTAATGGGTAGATCTGGTGAAATCAAGATCAATGATGCGAAGTCTGGAAAAACTTTGGTTTCCAACCACGTTCCTTATGGCGCAGTTCTTAATGTGAAGGATGGTCAGAAGATTTCTAAAGGCGATTCACTTTGTACTTGGGATCCTTACAATGCGGTAATTCTTTCCGAATTTGATGGTTCGGTAGAATTCGAAGCGATTGTAGAAGGGATCACCTATAAAGAGGTGGCCGATGATCAGACTGGATTCCGTGAGAAAGTAATCATCGATACCAAGGATAGAACTAAGAACCCGGCGATCATCGTGAATTATGGCGAAGATTCTAAAGGATATAACATTCCAGTTGGAGCACACTTGGCTGTAGAAGCAGGTGAAAAAGTGAAAGCTGGTCAAATCCTGGTTAAGATTCCTAGATCTGTTGGTAAAACAAGAGATATCACCGGTGGTCTTCCGCGAGTGACCGAATTGTTCGAAGCACGAAACCCATCCAATCCAGCTGTGGTTTCCGAAATCGACGGTGTGGTAACATACGGTGGTATCAAGAGAGGTAACCGAGAAATCATCATCGAATCTAAAGATGGGGTGATCAAGAAATACATGGTTTCCTTGTCCAAGCACATCCTTGTTCAAGAAAATGACTTTATCAGAGCTGGTGAGCCACTTTCTGATGGAGCAATTACTCCAAACGATATTTTGGCGATCAAAGGGCCTACTGCTGTACAGGAATACTTGGTGAACGAAATCCAGGAAGTTTACCGCCTTCAGGGTGTGAAAATCAACGATAAGCACATCGAGGTAATCGTATCTCAGATGATGCAAAAAGTTGAAATCCTGGATGCTGGTGATACGAATTTCCTTCAGGGACAAGTAGTCGATAAGTGGGCGTTCCGAGAGGAAAACGATAATATCTTGGACAAGAAAGTGGTGATGGATGCTGGTGATTCTTCTACCCTGAAGCCAGGTATGATCATTTCCGCAAGAAGATTGAGAGACGAAAACTCTAGCTTGAAGCGTAAAGATTTGAAACTGGTGCAAGTGAGAGATGCTGAGACTGCGGTTTCTGCACCTACACTTCAGGGTATTACTGCCGCTTCTTTGGGTACTGAATCCTTTATCTCTGCAGCTTCCTTCCAGGAAACTACCAAGGTGCTTTCCGAGGCAGCGATCCGAGGTAAGCGTGACGAGCTTTTGGGATTGAAAGAAAACGTGATCGTTGGACACTTAATCCCTGCAGGTACTGGTCAGCGCGCTTTCCAAAAGATGATCGTGGGATCACAGGAAGAATACGAAAAGCTTTCCGAAAACATGGAAAGAACTTCTTCCAGAAAATCCAGCGAAGCTATTCTCTAATCAATAACTAGTAAAAATCAAAAAGGCCTGTACGCAACATACAGGCCTTTTTTAATCCAAAAAATTATGGACGATATCAAAAATCAAGATCAACAGATCAATGTGGAGCTATCCGAAGAGGTGGCAGAAGGAGTATATTCCAATCTAGCCATGATTGCCCATTCGAATTCAGAATTTGTAATTGACTTTATCCGACTGATGCCCGGAGTACCCAAAGCGAAGGTTAAATCCAGGATCATTGTGACCCCAGATCATGCTAAAAGATTATTGGCAGCTTTGAAAGATAACATAGATAAATACGAGGCAGCCTTCGGAAAAATCAACCAAGGAGGGGGAGCTCCGTCCTTCCCCATGTCCTTCGGAACACCCGGTGAAGCCTAATAAAAATATAACTGCTTAATTTTGTTACTCTTATTACTTATTGTACCTTTGCAGTCCAAAATTTAACAGTTTACAGGAAAACTAAATTTTATCAGTTAATGCCTACTATTCAACAGTTAGTAAGAAAAGGTA
>JAJLJS010000196.1:0-2698 GCA_033844545.1 Cyclobacteriaceae bacterium
GGATGACTATTGATCGGTGAGAGTTAAAAAGTTGCAACCCCAAAAACCTCATTTAAACAAAACTGGAATGGTTTTAAACGAAAAAAGAGGTCGTATCTGACCTCTTTTTTAATTTGGCTCCCCCTCTTGGGCTCGAACCAATCCCGTAGGTACGGGACATGATTAATCCCGCACATGCGGGACTCTAACCAGCTGAGCTAAGTAGCCTTGAGGTATTAAATCAGGATTCGTCAATTTTTCAATTAGAGATCGGGACTTTTGTTTTTTAATGAACTTTTCAATTTTTATCGCATTCCCACGATCACCTTCAATTTCAAAAATAGCCTTAAGTTCCCAAGGTCTACCTGGTGTAGTGGATTTATGATGTTCTCCAAAATTATGTTCTGACAATCTTTTAAACGGATTTTCCGAATGTCCGACATAGTACTTATCAGAACTAGGCGAATAAAGAATATAGATGAAAAAAGACATGCCTTAAAATGCAAAAAGCCCTGCATTTCTGCAAGGCTTTTGCTCCCCCTCTTGGGCTCGAACCAAGGACCCCATGATTAACAGTCATGTGCTCTAACCAGCTGAGCTAAGGAGGAATTTTTCTGGTTTTCCGCTCTAACCTCCCGATAATCCCGATAGCTATCGGGACGGGATGAGCTAAGAAGGAATTTATTTTGTCTTCGCTTTCCGAAAACGTGTTGCAAATGTAGAGGCATGATCCATTTTTTCCAAATCGGTATTTAAAAAATCTTTGAAATTATACTCAGTATGGCTTTTTCTGATTCAATTTCAGGGACTTATTTTTTATTCTATGTGGCCGGTTTCTGAGGCTCTTTCAGCTTAATTCAATTTTTTGGGAAATTCTGGTTGAAAAAAACTTCATTTCCACGCTTTTTTGAGGTACTGCAGGATGCAAGCCCTATTTTTATAGGATGAACCTTCGCAAAACTCTTTTCCTGTTTCTGGGCATAGGATTCTTTTCATCTGCTAGCTTTTCCCAGCAAAATGTAAAATTCGATTCTTTGTATCTGTCTGGAATTCCTGTAGCTCAGATTTCCAATCCTGATTTGGAAGAGATCAGCGGACTGGCTTTTTCCAGAAGGCACCCTAATCTGATCTATGTTCATACAGACAGTGGCGGAGAGCCATCGGTCTACCTCCTGGATTCACTGGGGCAGGAGCTGGGGGAGATTTCCTTACTGGGTGCTGCCAACCGGGATTGGGAAGATATCGCAGTGGGACCCGGACCCAATGGACAGTCTTATGTATTTGTTGGGGAAATCGGGGATAATGCTGCCATCCACTCGGAAATCTGCATCTACAGGTTTCCCGAACCTAGCCGCATTTCAAAAAGCTCTCAGGTAAAGCCGGAAATTCTGCGACTGACCTATCCCGGAGGTGCCAGGGATGCGGAGACGTTGATGATAGATCCCCAAACCGGAGATATTTACATCGTGAGCAAAAGAGACGAAAACAATACCTTGTATTGGGCCTCTGGATCAGCGTTTTCCAAAGGGAAGGTAATGCTCAAAGAACTTGGAAAATTTGACTTTACCAGCGCGGTAGCAGGGGATATTTCGGAGGATGGATCCAAAATTTTGATCAAAAACTATTTTGGGATTTACTTCTGGGAGCGAAAGGCGGGAGAAAGCATTGAAAATGCCTTGAGAAGAACTCCCAAAAGACTTCCCTATGTGCCGGAACCCCAAGGGGAGGCCATTGGTTTCAACAGCAAGGGTACCGTATTTTATACCTTGAGTGAAAAGCGGTATAACATCAATCCCACACTTTACCGATTTCCAAAAAAATAAGCGATGCAGACCACTTCACATCTGATCATGATCCGTCCGGCAAGTTTTGGATACAATCCCGAAACGGCACAGAATAACTTTTACCAACAGGAGGATTTACGTTCCCAAGAAGAAATCCGAAAACTTTCCCGGCAGGAATTTGATGGTTTCGTGGCCCTGCTGGAAGATCAAGGCGTGAAGGTTTTGGTGGTAGAGGATTCAGTACTTCCTGCCAAGACTGATGCGGTTTTTCCGAATAACTGGTTTTCCACCCACCCGGATGGAAAGGTGATTTTATATCCGATGTATTCTCCCAATCGTAGGATGGAGCGGAGGAAAGAGATTTTTGAATCCCTGATGCAACAGGGCTTTCGGATCAATGAAATCCTGGATTTGAGTTTTTTTGAAGAAAGCAATCAATATTTGGAGGGTACAGGCAGCATGGTTATGGACCATGAACACAAAATCATCTACGCCTGCTATTCAGAGCGTACACATCCGGTCCCTTTAGATTATGTGGGAAAGTTGCTGGGGTATCAGGTTATCGGTTTTGAAGCAACACAGGAAATCAATGGGGAGTCCAGTCCCATCTATCATACCAATGTCATGATGCATGTCGGAAGCGACCTGGCGGTAGTCTGCCTGGACAGTGTTGTCAAATCTTCAGAAAGAAAACGGGTTCAGGAAACGTTGATCAAATCCGGGAAAAAGCTCATTCCCATTACGCCAAAACAAAAGTTCAATTTTGCGGGGAATATGCTGGAAGTTACCAATGAAGGTGGAGAAAAATTTACCGTCATGTCCCAGGCAGCTTATGATTCCCTGACTGTTGGGCAGATCCAATCCATTGAAAAATATACGACGATTATCAGCCCCTCCTTACCGACCATCGAAAAGCTCGGAGGAGGTTCTGCCCG
>JAJLJS010000197.1:0-12517 GCA_033844545.1 Cyclobacteriaceae bacterium
TTTCACTTCCTCCGATATCCCCTCGTGCTCATTTCCAAATACCAAAGCCATTTTTTGACTGGCGTCCAAATCGTGAATCGGTGTCGAATCAGGAGAAGGACTGGTGCCAAATAGCTGGTATCCCTTAGACCTCAGCTGATCAAAGCAAAGCTGTACGGAGGACCCTTCTTTGCTATAATATTTGTGTAGATCCACCCACTGGGATGCTCCCCGGGTCACATAGGGATTTACCTTGTAGGAATTGGTTTTCTCGATAACATGCAGGTCTTGGATGCCAAAACAATCACAGGTACGGATTACAGCACTGGCATTGTGAGGCTTATAAATATCTTCCAAAACCAAGGTGAAAAATCGGGTTCTTTTGCTCAATACCTGCTCCATCAAGGCCCTTTTATGGTCCGTGATGTACTGACCCAAGTAATCCAAAAGCCCGGAGTCAAATTCGATTTCAGCTTCTTTTTCGCTCATTACAAAAGGCTGGAGCTATCAAAATAGCCCCAGTTGTTCTTCATCATCTTTTTTGACATTCAGATCTATTGTACTTCCAATTTCCAATTCTTCATTTGATTCCTCCCCATCGCTTGAGGTAGAATCCTCCTTCTCCTCTTCCTGTGAATTTTCAGATTCTATCAATTGGATATCCTGAATTGGATTGGAGCTCACTTTGTTGCCAATTGCTTTCCAGCCTTTGACATCAATCAGCATTTCCAGGTCATACTCCATGACTTCCTTTTCCTTTCCTTTGAGGACTGTCACCAAGATTTGAGCCTGCCCGTCTGTGGTTACGACTTTCAGGTAGGACTGCTTGTGATCTGAGATAAAGTTGAAACGCTTGTTCACTGTAGTGGTCTCAATCAAGAAGCGCTTGACAAAAAAGGTTTTGGAACTGCCATCGAAATAGACCGCAGAGATCACCTTTTGTGGATCAAATTTTTCGATCAAAAGTACTTCGGAAGGTTCATATCGATTGGTCAGTTCAAATCCTGTCAATTCATAATCCCCATTTTTGTAACAAACCAAAATTCTGTCATCTCCCAGGAAATTACCGATCAGTCTGCCTCGGCTATCGGTGTTCAATCGACCCACGGAAGGATCATAGTACACATTCAAACCTCCCAAAGTGGACTTTCCTTCCATTTTAAACTGGATTTTCCGAATGGGGTATTTGGTCAGAATATTTCCTCCTGCTCCTCTTCCTTTGATCTCAATCTCCGCAAAATCAAAATCAAAAACTTTAATTCTGGCTTTGGCACCTTGTGTCAAATATACCGTAATGGTTTCCGCTTCCCCGTTGGGATTTGCGGTCAGATAAAGGACTTTAGAGCCTTTGGTTCCCTTGGTCAAATCGTATTCTTTGTCCCGGGTGATTCCGCCCACTTGAAATCTTTTCACCATCGCCCTGCCGGAGGTACCATCCAGATAGATCAGGTTGTAGGTCATTCGTTCGTCGTTCTTGCGGAAGACCCCCACATACAGGATGTCTTTACCCATAAAGAGCTTTTCCTGAATTTTGGAGACAACCAATTTTCCGTCCTTTCGAATGGCAATGATGTCGTCCAAATCAGAGCAATCGCAGACAAACTCATCCTTTTTCAAGCCAAAACCTACGAAGCCGTCCGCTCTGTTGACATACAATTTGGCATTGTTGGCCGCAACCACCGCTGCCTGAATGGTATCAAAGGCTCGAATCTCCGTCTTTCTTTCTCTTCCCTTTCCGTATTTCTCCAAAAGATTCTGATAATATTTGATGGCGAATTCAGTCAGATGTTTTAGGTTATAATTAACCTCTTTCAATTCATCCTGAAGTCTTTTCATCAACTCATCAGCTTTGAAGGCATCGAATTTTGAAATTCTTTTGATTTTGATTTCCGTCAGTCTCACCAAATCATCCTGGGTGATTTCCCGATAAAAATCCGGTTTGTAAGGATCCAATCCTTTGTCAATTGCTTCTAACACACCATCCCAGGTAGTACACTCTTCGATGTCCCGGTAAATCCTGTTTTCGATAAAGATTTTTTCCAAAGAGGAAAAAAGCAATTTCTCCATCAACTCTGCCTTTCGGATTTCCAACTCCTGCTTGAGGAGTTTTTTGGTCTGATGGGTATTGTATTCCAGAATTTTATTGACGGAAAGGAAGACCGGCTTCTCGTCAATGATCACACAGGCATTTGGAGAAACGGAAACCTCGCAATCCGTAAAAGCATAAAGCGCATCTATGGTCACATCAGGAGAGGTTCCCGGCGCCAGCTGTACTTGGATCTCTACATCTTTGGCGGTGTTGTCCACCACTTTTTTAATCTTGATTTTTCCTTTATCGTTGGCCTTGAGGATAGAATCAATCAAAGAATCCGTAGTCACTCCAAATGGTATCTCTTTGATTAACAGTGTCTTGCTATCCTCTTCCTCAATTCTTGCTCTTACCTTGATTTTTCCCCCTCTTTGTCCTTCCTGGTAGTCAGAAAAATCTGCCAGGCCTCCTGTGATAAAATCCGGCAGAACATTGGTTTTATTTCCTTTCAGGATTTCAATGGATCCTTCGATTAGCTCACAAAAGTTATGTGGGAGGATTTTAGTGGAAAGCCCCACTGCAATTCCTTCAACTCCCTGAGCCAATAGCAGAGGAAACTTCACCGGTAAAGTGATCGGTTCCCGCTTTCGCCCGTCATAGGACAACTGCCATCCGGTAGTCTGAGGATTGAACACCACTTCCAATGCAAATTTGGATAGGCGGGCTTCAATATACCTTGCCGCTGCAGCACCGTCTCCGGTACGGACATCCCCCCAGTTACCCTGGGTTTCTATGAGGAGTTCTTTCTGGCCCAAATTGACAATGGCATCTCCGATGGATGCGTCTCCATGCGGGTGATATTGCATGGACTGGCCGATGATATTGGCGACTTTGTTGAATCTCCCATCGTCCATTTCTTTCATGGCGTGGAGAATCCGTCTTTGGACAGGCTTTAAGCCATCTTCAATGGCAGGAACAGCCCGTTCCAAAATCACATAGGAAGCATAGTCCAAAAACCAATCTTTATACATTCCAGTCACCGGAATGGAATCGTGCAAGCTTTCGTCAGGCGTCTCGTTCAGGTTATTTTCGTCACTCATTTGCAAATTGATTTGAGATTAAATCAGGGTCTCCTGAATCAATCACTTCTTTAGAAATTGAAAAGAATGCACTTAGGCAGCTTCACTTTCGGTCTCTTCTTCTTCTTTCTTCGGGTCATCCAGGGCCAAATCTTTCTCTATTCGAAGGTTATCGATGATGAATGTTTGACGGTCAGGAGTATTTTTCCCCATATAGAAGGAAAGTAGGTCCGCAATTTTAGTGTCCTTATTCAGGATAATTGGGTCGAGGCGGATATCCTCTCCGATAAAATTTTCAAACTCATCTGGGGAAATCTCTCCCAACCCTTTGAACCGGGTGATTTCAGGCTTTCCTCCCAGCTTATGAATGGCTCTTTGACGCTCTTCGTCAGAGTAGCAATAGATCGTTTCCTTCTTATTCCGAACCCGAAACAAAGGTGTATCCAAAATAAACAAGTGGCCATTTTTGACCAGATCAGGAAAAAACTGGAGGAAATACGTCATGATCAGCAGGCGGATGTGCATGCCGTCCACGTCTGCATCGGTAGCAATGACTATTTTTCTGTACCGGAGATTTTCGATCCCGTCCTCTATGTTCAAGGCATGTTGGAGGAGGTTAAACTCCTCGTTTTCATAGACCACTTTTTTGGTCATGCCATAGCAATTCAAGGGTTTTCCTCTCAGAGAAAAAACTGCCTGAGTCTGCACATCCCGGCTTTTGGTTATGGAACCGGAAGCAGAATCCCCTTCAGTGATGAAAAGCATGGTGTTATTTTTCACCACTTCATCACCTTTGGGGTCATCATAATGAACCCGGCAGTCCCGAAGCTTTTTGTTATGAAGGTTGGCTTTCTTGGCTCTCTCGTTGGCTAGTTTTTTAATTCCGGAAATTTCCTTCCTCTCCCGCTCTGACTGAAGAATTCTTTTCAGCAAGGCATCGGCAGTGGCCGGATTTTTATGAAGAAAATTATCCAGTTCGGTTTTGATGAAATCATTTACGAATGTCCTCAAGGTAGGTCCATCCGGTCCAATGTTTTGAGATCCTAACTTGGTTTTGGTTTGGGATTCAAAAACCGGCTCCTGAACTCTCACGGCGATGGCTGCTACAACGGACTGACGAATATCCGAAGCGTCGAAATCTTTCTTGAAAAACTCCCGAACCGTCTTCACAATCGCCTCCCGGAATGCCGCCAAATGTGTCCCCCCTTGAGTAGTATACTGCCCATTGACAAATGAATAATATTCTTCACCATAGCTCCCTGAATGAGTGATCGCAACCTCAATATCATTTCCCTTCAGGTGAACGATCGGATATCGGATACTTTCCTCATCAATTTTATTGGACAAAAGGTCGTAAAGTCCTTTGTCTGAAAAATACTTCTTTCCATTGTAATTGATGGTCAGTCCGGCATTGAGATAAGCATAATTCCAAATCTGATTTTCCAGGTATTCCGGGATGAAATGGTAGTTTTTGAAAATACTCCCATCCGGAGTAAAAATCACTTTGGTTCCGTTTCGGTCAGAACTTTTCTCTACGGGTGTATCCTGAATCAATACACCTTTCTCGAATTCGGCGACTTTGGTTTCCCCATCTCTAAAGGATTGCACTTTAAAATAATCCGAGAGCGCATTGACCGCTTTGGTACCAACTCCGTTCAGACCTACCGACTTTTGAAAGGCTCCTGAATCGTATTTGCCCCCGGTATTGATTTTGGAAACACAGTCGATGACTTTTCCCAAAGGAATCCCCCGGCCATAATCCCGGACTTCCACCCTATGTTCGGAGATTTTCACATCAATCGTCCTGCCAAATCCCATCATGTGCTCGTCAATGGAGTTGTCCAAGACTTCCTTCACCAACACATAAATCCCGTCGTCTTGGGCACTTCCATCTCCTAGTTTTCCGATATACATTCCGGGCCGGAGTCTGATATGTTCTCTCCAGTCCAGGGATTTGATGCTGTCTTCGGTATATTTTACTGGTTCTGCCATACTACTTCTTAACTCTTGCGAATAGATTTGAATTTTCCCACAAACAATAAAAAAAGACCAATTACCCAAATCATCAGGATGGTAGGGATCAGGTAAAACCAGAGACTAAAATCCCCGGCAGCTTCCGCTTCTTGATTATTGACGGAATGAATGTAAAAAACGAATATGCCCAAACTGAAATTAATGATTCCACCGAAGGAAAAAAACCAGGTCAAAATGTAATCCCGGTAGGGATCACCCAAGGGGAAAACCCGATGAAATCTTTTGTTGGACTTGGTTTCAAGGGATTTTGGAGGAAACAAGACCACAGCATTTAGAAATAGAAAAGCTCCAATCATCCCATAAAAGAACGTTCCTTTTTCCCAGGATCTGATCAGATTTCCATTATCGTCAATAGTGACACCAATCTTTTCCGGCATTGCGGAATAGAAATAAACCAATAGGAATACAAAAGCCAGGATACTGAAGAAATAGAAGGCTTTTCCGAATCTGTAATACATGAATTGAGTGAATTGAACGTGCTAATATAAGCGATTTGAGAAAACCCATCGGCCCTTCCTCAGGTTTCCTAACTGTCAATTTTGGACCTGATCCTACCAAGATTCCCCAAGTCCATGAATTTCAATACGCTTGATGAGGATTTCTTCGGAAAGTAAATATTTACTCCCAGAAAATTTAGCTCAGAGATCATTTTCAGGCGATCTTTGGACACCAATTTCTTAAAGACATGAACAAAGTATCAAGCACGGTTTTGGGCATTCTAGTTTGGATTTCGTTTTCCTGCAGTTCTCCTTTGGATGCAGGAAAAATCAATCTGGAAAACTGGAAAGCTGACCGGTACGGTTGCAAAGGGCTTCGGCTTCAGGATTTGGAAGAATTGCGAGCCATCAAGAATAATTTTCTGGGTGCTGACAATCAAGCTTTGATCAAGACCTTCGGACGACCTGACCGGGTGGATTTGATGGATAAAAGCCAAAGTTTCTTTTTTTACTTTTTGGAGCCTTCCCAAGAATGCGATGGGGTAGAAATAGAAAAAGAACCCCTGAGAGTTCTTTTTCGGCTGAATGCTATCAGCAAAGTATCAGAAGTGACCATTACAACCCTGAACCCATAAAGCATAGCGCTGCTGCTCCCAGTGTCCCGGCATTGTTTTCCAGGGTAGCCTTTTTCAATTTTAAGTCTCTTACATAGTAAGGCGTCAGGTATTTTCGGGTGTTGTATTCGATGGTAGGCATCATGAATTCCAAGCCTGCCGAAATACCCCCTCCAAAATACACATCCGTGACATCCAAAATCCTAATGGTGGAGACAATAGCTTCGCTGAGGATTTCTGCTACTTCTTTGAAAACCATCAAAGAAACTTCATTCCCGGCTTTGGCTGTATCTACCAGTAAATGAGTACCCAGTTCTTTTCCGACCAATTCTCCGGCTTTTTCAGGATAGGATTTGATCAGGTTGTCCATTATTCTCAGGATTCCATTTCTTCCTACCAGAGTTTCCAAGCCTGCATTACCCCGGGAAAGCATATGTCCCATTTCCAAAGCATTTCCCCTGGAACCCTTGAAAACCTGTCCTTCTAAAACCAATGCACTCCCGATGCCGGTTCCCATGGTAATAAAGAGGAAATTTTCGGCTACTTCCCCTTTTCCGAAATAGAATTCTCCAATAGCCGCTGCTGCTGCATCATTTTCCATGAAAAATTCCGTATCTGGGTATTTTTCGAGAAGGCTGGCTTTTAGGTGAAAATTATTGAGATCAGGAATAGCCGGGATTTCTAAGGGAGTCATTCTGTCCTTGGAAATCATTCCCGGAAGGCCAATACCCACTTTTTGTACTTTCGGATACTTTTCCAAGTACTTCCCGATTATATCCACAAAGCATGGACCGAAGCCTGCAGGATTTTCCCGATGGAGCCTGGTGTCTTCCTTCTGGAAATCAAGGATATTACCCTCCTTGTCTACTAATCCGATTTTAAGGTGGGTTCCTCCCACATCGACTCCCAAAAACTGAGTATCCGACGTATTCATAGTTATTTTGATAGGTTTGATTGTCAAAAAAGCAAAACTATTGTTTCACTTCCTATAATCTTTGCCGATCTCGTAAAAAATTTTGTGAACAGCGGGACAGACCAAGGTGTTTTTTAGAGATAAATCCAATATCCCTAGCATATTTTTTCGGTCAGTATGCGGGTATTCTCGACAGGCTTTTGGGCGGTCTTCGTAAACCAGGCATTTATTGTCGTCTCCCAAAAACGGACAAGGTGCAGAATTCAAAACATAATCTCCATCCGCATCCCGATGCAAGTATTCATCAATGAATTGGCTGGTTTTCATCCGGAAAACCTTCGCCAATCGGTCTATATCTGTTTGGATAAAAATCGGACTGGTAGTCTTACAACAATTGGCACAATCCAGACAATCGATTTGCTGAAAAGCCTCCTCATGCAAATTGTGAAAAGTAGAATCCAAATTTTTTGGTTTGGTCTTCTTTAGCTTTTCCTTCAGCTTTTTATTTGCTGGATATTCAAACCTAGACTCTTGTCTGAATTTTTCCAAATCCAAAGTTGATCCCACAAGAAATTGATTTTCAGGTTTTTTGAAATTTGATTATCTTATATAGGTACAAACCCAATTAAGCCATGAAAATTCATCCATCCGAACTTTACTTCTATCACAGTTCATTTCAGCCGATAGATAAACAGACCAAGGCCTACGCCAAGTCTCTGACCAATTTCGTCAATGAAATTGACATCGTCCGAGAAAAAATGACTGCAACTCAATGGGATCAGATTCTCAAAATGCTCAATCTCCGACCCAAGGATTTAATGAATCGTGCCCATCCAGAATACCAAACCATGATCGCCGGCAAAGAATGGGATGATGAGGGCTGGCTAAACATTCTGGTAAAGTATCCTCATCTGATCAAGTCTCCGATTGCCATTTTCAGAAACAAGGCTATTCTTTGTAAAACCCCCACCGACATTTTGAAACTGGATTAATCCCGGCTCAAGGAAATTCCGTCTTCATGGATTTGGATTTCTCTTGCCTTATACAATTGCCCGATGCATTGTTTGAAATGCTTCTTGCTCATGCCCAATACCTCCTTGATTTCCTCGGGGTCGGATTTGTCATGCAAAGGCAAAAAGCCCTTTTCTTCCAAAATCTTAAGGATTTTTTCAGCCCCCTCTTCGTATTTCACTCTTCCTGTGGGAAGCAATTGAAGGTCAATTTTCCCGTCATCCCTTCGCTTTTTGACAAATACCTGCCTTAGCTCACCGATAGCCAGCGGTTGAAATACTTCATTCGCATAAAGCAATCCTTCGTATCGATCTTCCAAAAGGACTTTGTATCCAAGATCTGTTTTGTCAAAAATCAATCCCTCGCAAGCATTGCCTGGTTCGTAATCTTTGGGCGCCGGGTAGATAAAATCCCGGTATTTACTAACCCCGATCAATCTGTTGGTCCGGTAATCCAGGCAAACCTTGACCAAATATTTTTGCCCGGCCTCCATGGGTTTGCCCATTTCCGCATTCGGTACAAATAGATCTTTGGGCAATCCCCAATCCAAAAAAGCTCCGAATTTGGTGATTTCTTTGGCTTCCAGTACCGCAAAATCATCCAATAATGCTTTGGGTTTGGTGGTAACCGCCACTGGGCGGTCTTCACTATCCGTGTAGACAAAAACCTCAACTTCATCTCCTTCTTTTTCATCCCCGACAAGGTAGCTTTTAGGCAAAAGTACCTCTCCTCCATCTTCAAGAGCCAAATAGGCTCCAAAATCAGAAAACCTGTTGATGGAAAGTTTGCTTATCCTTCCTAATTCATTCATGGTCTCAAAGGTAAAGATTAATCGCTTCCAGATTTGGAAAAAACGACAAACAAAGTCAGCATTGGTAGGTTTGAAATTGGAAATCGAAGCACTTCCGATTAGTTTTGAAAAACATTAAAACAGGCCATTTGGCTAAAATAAACCCAAATCATAACGTTTTTCCCTTTTAATCACACACTTATGAAATCAATCTCAGTCATAGGATCAGGTACCATGGGTAATGGAATTGCCCACGTTTTTGCGCAGCATGGATATCAGGTTTCCTTGGTGGACATTCAAGCCAATCAATTGGAGAAAGCTTTGGCTACCATTTCTAAAAACCTGGATCGGCAAGTAGCCAAAGGCACCTTGACTGAAGAGGAAAAACAAGCTTCTCTTTCCAGAATTCATACTTATACTTCAGTGGAGGAAGGGGTAAAAAATGCCGAACTAATCGTGGAAGCGGCTACGGAAAACCTTACCCTGAAACTGGATATTTTCAGACAATTGGATCAATTTGCTCCTGGCTCAGCCATCTTGGCAACCAATACTTCCTCGATCTCCATTACCAAAATCGCTGCTGTAACAAAAAGACCCGCTCAGGTAATCGGAATGCACTTTATGAATCCAGTTCCTGTCATGAAATTGGTAGAGGTGATTCGGGGATATGCTACCTCTGACGAAGTGACTTCGCAAATCATGGAACTTTCCAGAAAATTAGGTAAAGAACCTGTAGAAGTGAATGATTATCCGGGATTTGTGGCGAATAGAATTTTGATGCCGATGATCAATGAAGCGATTTATAGTTTGTTTGAAGGAGTGGCCGGAGTATCCGAAATTGATACCGTGATGAAACTGGGAATGGCGCATCCTATGGGTCCACTTCAATTGGCAGATTTCATCGGACTGGATGTATGTCTTTCTATTCTAAAAGTGTTGCATGATGGATTTGGCAACCCAAAGTATGCTCCTTGTCCGCTATTGGTCAATATGGTGGAGGCTGGATATAAAGGCGTGAAGACCGGTGAGGGATTTTACCACTATACTCCGGGAAGCAAGGATTTGAAAGTTGCTCCTAGATTTTCCAAATAAGCTGGAATTATACCATGCATTTAGCTGTATCCGGGAATATTGGCAGTGGAAAAACCACGCTGACAGAGAAGCTTGCCAAACATTACGGTTGGAAAGCTGAGTTTGAGGCAGTAGACAACAATCCCTACTTGCCGGACTTTTATGAAGACATGAAGCGCTGGGCTTTTCATCTCCAGGTGTATTTTTTGAATTCCAGATACAATCAGATCCGGAAGATTCAGGACAGCCAGGAGAATACCATACAGGACCGCACTATCTATGAGGATGCTTACATCTTTGCGGCAAATCTGTACAAAAGCAAATTGCTGACTGAGCGGGATTATTGGAATTACCGAACCTTGTTTGATTCCATGATTCAGCATGTAAAGGCTCCTGACTTATTGATTTACCTGAAAGCGGATATTCCCAAGCTGGTCGGACAAATCGAAAAAAGAGGGAGAACCTACGAAACTGCCATGAGAATTGATTACCTGAAAAACCTGAATCAGCATTACGAAGATTGGATTTCGGGATACAAGGAAGGTAAATTGCTCATCATCGATGTGAATGAGCTGGATTTTGTGGAAAGACCGGATGATTTCTCTTTTATAGTCAGCAAAATTGACCGGGAAATGTTTGGGTTATTTGCCTGATTAGGCCAATTTCCGCATCAGCCAATTGTAAACCATCTGTCTTTGCTCCTCTTTGGGGTTCACCAAAATCTGATCCAACCGCTTCAATGACCCTCCGGTCATGAGTGTTTCATAGGGTGTCAACCGGATCAGTTTATATCCATGAATCCGGGTTTGAAGATCCATCTGAGCGTCGTTATAGGCATTCAATTTCCAGCCAGTCGCCCCATTTCCGGTAAAGTCACCTGGCTCAGAGGCTTGACCAAACAAACTTTTAGCAATGGGTGGCCCTATCCAAGCCCTGGGATTCATTCCGGATTTCAGGGCTTCTTTTTCATAGGTACGGCAAAGTCTTTTCAGACTTTCCGAAAAGGGAAAATTGAACTCCCCGTAGAGCTCTGATCTCAGGGTGATTAATCTATAGCGATTGAAGTGAAGCTCCTCATCCCAAAGAATAAAATACCTGCCGATTTTAAAATCAAACTTCAGCTTTTCCAACAAAGGTAAGCTTCCGTTTCCTCCCAGATCATCCAGAATTTCAGTCAGCCAATTTTTTCCTTTTTGATCCAAATATTTTGGGACAATTTCCAAATCAGCTTGCCAATCGTAGTCTACTCCCCCTTCTTTGAGAATCAGATCCAGCTGACGTGTCATCAAATGCTCCATGCCTAGTAATTCTCCCGGATAATTTCCCAAGTATGGTCAGCCAATAATTTGACCTCGGCGACAAAATTTGCCCAATCCCTTTTCCTCCCCCATTCCTCAGGCGCAATCATGCTCAAAAAGTCATTTCCATCAGATTTCTGGTATAGAAAATACCGGTGATTGATCAGGGGTTCGAAGGCAATAGAAGCTTGATATATTCTCTCAGAGACTTCCACTCTAGCTTGAATTTTTTTTGCCTGTTGGGCCAATACCTGCATCTGCTCGTAAATTTGGGCCATTTGCATGTCGGTCTGGGAATGCATAGCCGCTACAGCTCTTCCCGTGATTTTTCCTTTGTCCTCCGGCTTGATCAGAGCACTTCCGGAATGGTGGGCGTAAGGCAAAGTACCAGGTGATTCTGTGGTCTTTTCTTTCATGAGCTCCAAATCGAGCTTATCTACTTCTATTTTCTTTCCTGTCATTTGGATTTCGATTCTACTTCATTGGAAATTCTTTCTTTTAGATTGCCTTTCGAACCGGGAAAAGTCGTCTTCCTGGAAATGTCATACCCGATATACAAGATCAACAGCATAAACAGGATAAATAGCACAAGGAAAACTTTCTTTTTTTTCTGCATCTTACCATTCATTTCGGGCCAAATTTAAGCATTGAGTTTTTTTTAGTCAGCAATTCTTTAAATCTCCTACCTAAGAAATAATGGAAATTGAAAATTGTTTTTAAATTTAATCTCCCTGATTTAAAACAAGTATTTTTATCACCTATACAAGTTTTTCCCCAGTTATGTATCAACTCATCAGTGAGCAATCAATTTATCAGTATTTTGGAGACGATGATCCAGAAATGGTCAAGGAGATGATTCAAATCATTCTTGATACGAATATCAAGGATTTGATGGAATTGGGGGTGTTTTATCAATCCGGGGATTTTGCCAGCATCAAAAAAAGATGTCATAAGGCCAAGCCAAGCATGAGCTATATCGGAGCCTTGAAAACCCGGAAAACTCTAGAAGAAATCGAAGGTGATCTGGAAAATTCCCATCGATTGAATGAATCCCTCCAAGACCAGTTGAAGGTCATTACTGTGGAATTGAACGAGTTTCTTTCCCGAATCAATTAATTCTTATTCATTTATTAACCCGATATGCAGCGGAAACTATTCCTTCTGCCGATTTTGCTTTGCATCCTAGCAACAGCACAGGCGCAATCTCCCCTTACAGTAGACTACATCATGAGGGATCCCAAATGGATGGGAACTTTCCCTTC
>JAJLJS010000198.1:0-17519 GCA_033844545.1 Cyclobacteriaceae bacterium
GTAAAAAGGTGCCCCAATTCATGAATCAATAGGATACCTATAAATGGAATTGAAAAGGCCATAGACTTGACAAAGTACTCCCAAGTCAATGCAGATTCGCCTGAGGCAAGTATGGATTTACTGTACACCCATTCTCCACCGGCAAGAGTAGTCGTGACCAGGGTCAGAACTAACAAAAATCCGTGAATCAGATACTCTTTTGGCTTATACATTCGAGAAAAATTCAAAAATTACTCTTGGGTTGGTTACTTGAATGGCCTGAATTCCTACCGCTTTAGCCCCCTCTACGTTAGCTTTCAAATCATCAAAAAACAGAACACGATCCGGTGAAGTATTTAGCTCAACGAGCATCTTTTCATAAATCTCAGCAGAGGGTTTTGCCAATCCCATCTCATGGCTGTAAAAAACCCAGTCGAAAATCGGATCAAAGCGGTCCAATCCATGTTCGGTTCTGAGCATTTCATGAACGGCATCGATGTGAATTTCATTAGTATTGCTCAACACACCTACTTGATACTTTTTGCGAAGCTCCCTAACCAAGTCCAGTCTTTGTGGGGGAATTTTTCCTAAAAGACTGTTCCACAAACTATCAATTTCCTGATCAGTCCACGTTTGGTCAAAATAATGTCTGACTTCATCTCTAAACTGAATGGAAGAAATTAGGCCCTTTTCATAGGACTTATGAAACTCAGTTTGGTAAAAAAAATCAACCCGATCATGAAAGGATTCCTCTAATTTACTTTTGATCAAATTCAAAGATCGCTGATAGTCAATGTCAATGATTACGTTTCCCAAATCAAATATCAAAAAGTCAACGTCCGGGATATTTTTCATTCGAAAGTCAAGTTGTGTAATTGAACTCAAATATGTAACATTGCACTCCCAAAACCAAGATTTGAGGCTTGAAGAAGCGGATAATTGAGAACGTGTGAAAGCCCAAAGCTCAATTGGTTAGAGCTTCTGACTCTCGCGATCTTTAGGGAAAGGAGGTCGCTAAAATAAAATTAATGGGCCTATAGCTCAGTTGGTTAGAGCTTCTGACTCATAATCAGGAGGTCGCTGGTTCGAGCCCAGCTGGGCCCACTAAATCCCTCTTTACAGGTTGTAGAGAGGGATTTTAGTTTCTTTTAGCACCATTTGGGGCCGATTTTCCCAGATTCCCGATTGTAATTATAGAGTTACTAGCCATAATGGCTATTTCCTATCCTGTGATTCAAATATGAGATGAATAGATTTACAACTTGATGTAACAAAAATCCCGAACTGGATTCAGTTCGGGATTTTTTAAAGCTCTCTGTAGGCTATAATTCCTCCGAGTACATTTCTCACCTTGGAGTATCCTTTGCCTTCGAGAAACTTCTTGGCATTCCCACTTCTTGCCCCAGATCGGCAATGAATGACAATTTCATCATTTTTGTAATCGTTCAACTCATCCAACCTGTGAGGAAGCTCGCCAAGAGGGATATTCTTCGCACCAAGATTGTCCTCTTCATATTCCCATTCCTCTCTCACATCCAGAAACAGGAATTTTTCCCCTTTGTCCAGGCGGGATTTAAGATCATTTACACTTATATCTTCCATATTACTTGTTGACTTGAATTCTAAACGACTTTACCGTCGAATCTTTTACCAGGTGAAGGATGTATATCCCAGGCCTTTGCCCAATAAAGTTAATGATTTCCCTTTGACCCGTGGATTCCCTTGGCAACAAAATCTGCCTTCCGAAAGAGTCGAAAATTGTAATTTCCTGGAAATCACCTTCTAAAGTTAATAATGTGGAAACGGGATTAGGGTAAATCCTATAGCCAGTTTCCGGAAGATTTGATTCCTCATTGGGAGGACTTAGCGAAATATGCGGCCTGATCATCAAAGACCCTTTTACATCTTCATTTTCTGCCCATCCTCCACCAACATTGTAGTGGATTTTATCACCTTGTTCATTGGTTTTGTCCAGACCAATATGAATGAAATCATTGGTAAACTGGGCAAATCCAATAAAAAAAGTGCTGTTAACCAATATGTTTTCATCAATTTCAAAGTATTGAAAATTACTTCCTGTGCTACTCGGGGAAATGACAAACTCTTTCTGGAAGACAGGTTTTAAACTTAAATCTTCCCAGATCAAAATGTCAATAGCCTGATTGGCTTGGGCTGGATTGGTGAAATTGATCGAAATTCCTTTGAGATAGATAGGCTGTGGGGTTTCATAGGCAACGGCCAATTGCCCTCCTTTTTGATTAATCCCTGCGGAATAATCAGCCAAACCTTTGTCATAGGCAAAAAAGTCCCGAATAGGAAACAGGGTATAAACTGTGTCATTGACGGCGTAATTGACTGATTCAAACCGGGTGGTATCCCCATTGGCAACAGTAAACAAGGGTTCATCCCCTGAGGTCAAATAGGTTTTGAAGGAAAGATCAATTTCTTGAGAAGGGGCATTGATATCATCAAACTCCCGACTTTGAAAGGACCTTCTTTCCAAAGCATTTGGAACTGGGTTAAATGGGGTATTGGAATTAATGGCATTGATCAAATTGCCAATGGAATCTTGGATAATGACAGAATATTCCATGGCTCTAAAACGATTCTCCAAATTCAAAAACTCGTTTGAAACACTGGTCCAACCTTGGGTTTGATGGGGGGAAAGGAGCTCATATGGATATGCAGCATAATTTTTCAACAGGACCTTATTAGGAAGCGTTAAGGATCGGTCTCGATAGGTGAGATCTGTACTCGTTCTTCCAGTGTTCAGATATACATAATCTAGAATCCAGCTGTCAAATGGACCACTTTTTCTTCCTTCAGAAATAAATCTGAATTGAAATTCTGAATGTTGCCAGATAGGAAGGATTTGAATGATTTCCTGCTTGAAATTATTCCGGTCTATCCCTGAGCCTCCTGACGTAGACCAGATTCTTCTCCAGGTTTTTTCTGGGGTGAGAATCTGAAGGACGAATTCATCATTGCTGTCCGGTGCCTCTGCCTTTCCGCCTGCTTGCCAAAAAAAGCTCAAATACAGGCTATTTTGATCTGTAGAAGATAAGGTAGAAAGGTTGAATGGTTTTGAAGTGAAAAAATCTGTTTGTCCTACATCCCTGGTCTGAAAAGAATAGGGGTAACCGTTGGAATCCACTCCGTTGAATAGAATCATTCCAATACTTGGAGGATTATTCCCAATGGTTTCTGTAAAGGAAGCACCGGAATTTATCCATTTCAAGGTATCGATACCCTGGGAAAAGTCATCCCAAAAAGGAAGTATATTGGAAGTTTGTAATTTTTGGTTAGGCCCAAGATTTTGGGGTTTATACTTCTTTGCCTCGACGGGTCCAAGTTCTCTAAATTGGGCAAAGGCGATTGAACTTATTCCAAATAGGAACAGGAAAAGAACCCAAAAAATATGTAGCCCAAGTTTTTTCAATGGATCAGTTCTTTACTACCCAAATATCGATAGGGTCACCGGTTTTTACTTCCATTCCCGCCGAAGGTGTTTGCAGGAAAATCCGTCCCTCAGGTATCGTATCATTCGAAGCGAAGCTTTTATTGCCTACTCGTAAGCCCGAACCCAAAATAAGAAATTCTGCCTCATCCTCCTCCATTCCTATCAAATTGGGAACCTGAAGAATCTGATTTCCCATTCCATCACCTACGACCAAATCGATCCTTGCTCCTTTGGGAACCTCGAATCCCTCTGATATTTTCACTCCCCGATATCTTTGCTCCAAAACCACGTTAATCCCAATGTCCGGCACATAAATGATATCTCCTCTTTCCAAACCCATATTGGCGAGGATTTCCTGTACATTTTTCAGAGGAGTATTGACCAAATTGGGCATTTTCAACATAGGGGCATTTTGGGCATTCAAGGTCAAATAGATTTTTCGACCACTTTTTACCTGAGAATTAGCCTCAGGAATTTGCTTTAAAATGGCTTGGGCAGGCATATCTGTGCTAAACCCGGAATCTAAAGAAACCTCGTATTGAAGCCCGGTAGATTCCAGCAATCCTTGAGCTTCATCAAATGTGTAACCTGATAAATCGGGTACAGAAACAGTTTCCCCGTGGTTGGTATATAGCGGGAGATAGACTTTCAAAAACACAAAGCCCAGAAGTACCGATAATCCCAAAATGATCAGGATATGAATTGAGATTTTTTTGAAAGAAGAAACTGTAGAACTCATTAGAAATTATTTGTGTCGAAATATACCTGAATATCGGTGTCGGTTGGAAATATTCCATTGTTGAAAACCACACTTTACAAAAAATAAGCCGAAGGTGATAGCTCCGGCTCATTTTAATTTAATTTATGATCAGACGTTTTAATTCCTGAAGGGTATTCGAGGAGATTTTTATGATATACAGACCAGGTGCAAAAGTTTGCCGTGAGAAGGTATAGGTTTGGTTTAAGGTACCCTCGTAAACGATATCCTGAACCAAAGCACCTGAAGAGGAGATAATCTGGATTCTGACATTTTCCCTTGTAGGAAGATTGAAGCTGAGATTGAAGTATTCGGAAGCGGGGTTAGGATATAAAACACTGGTACCCTCTACCGGAATCACAGGATCGGGATTAGCTCTAAGGAACAATTCTATATTGTCCAGATAAATATTGCTGTTGGAGGCACCTATTGCATTCAGCACAAAGGCCAACCTTACATTTTTGGAGTCTGGGCCTGCAAAAGCTGATAGATTTACATATTTCCTTTTAAAATCTTCCGCTGAGCCAGGATTGGCCTCTCCGGTAGTTACTGTGGAAAGCTGAGATCCTGTTTCTTTCCAGACTTCGGTATAGTTATTTCCTCCATCCACACTTGCCAATACACTCAAGGAAGTTTCCGAATTCACAGTGCCCGCAGCAAGGTCAAAAAAGATACTTGCTTGGCTACTGCTGCTCAAGTCAAAAACCGGGGTGCCCAGCCAGTAGTTCTGGCCATTGATCAACGCATTGGTTCTTCCCAGATTATTTGGACCGGAAGCAGAGGACACCGGAGAAATTGTCCAGCTCGTTCCGTTTGATTCCGGATTTACAGAAGTCCAAGGTGCCAGTGAGGTACTGTTATTGAAATTTTGTCTCCAGGGAGCTTCAGTTCGGTCATTATTTCGAACCAGAAACCGTACAAATTCAGGATAGGAGTCAGCATTTTGATCAAAATTCGGCTCAGAGAGGCGGTAGGCCAGTCTATTCAGACCAGCTGAGGTGGAATTGTTCAATGCCAAAATGGTTTCATTCCCCGGTTGAATGGTGGATCCGGAAGCGACGAATGTTTGCGTTGCGCCGGAATTGGTCGTTCGGGAGAAGAAGAAACTTGAAACCGGAAGATTTCCTGTATTTCTAACCAAAATTTCCTCCTCTGCTCCTGAACCATCACTGATAGGAGAGGGGGATACTAATTCGGAAATCACCATTTCATACTTAAACTGCTCCTGAGGCAAAATTCTGATGTTTCTGAGATAGACATTGTTTCCGTAAGCATTTTGGTTGATAAATGACAACCGGATTTTGCCAAGGTCTTTATATCTGGAAAGGTTGACTACTTCCAGCCTAAATTGGTTTTCACTTACCGGGATAAATTCATCCAAAGTAGGCGCTGAGGTCTCTAATCTGGTTCCAGATTTATTGTATTTGGCCCCTGCTATATCAAAATTGGAACCGCAATCCTGGGAAATCGCCACAATTAAGGCATCCTGGAAGCCAGTTTGGTTATACGGAGCATGCGCTACCTCAAACACCAATTGGGCATTGGGATATTTGGTCAAGTCAATTGCCGGAGATGAAAAATAATCAAATTGTCCAGGTGCCTCGTACTCATAATTCCGGAGGTATATGGCTTGCTGACTTTGTCCGGAAAGGGTAATATTGGTTCGTTCCCAAGTAAATCCTCCATCCGGGTTAGTGACAATCCAATCTCCTGGGAAGCGGGAAATATCATACGTATAGGGTAATTCTATCTCCCCCTGGATTACCGGGCGTGAGGTAAGTGTATTATTGTCAGGGTTTTGATCAGACTGACCATTGACTTCAGTGATGGTAAAGGTAAATTCATTGGATTCCGTAGCAGGAACTGTTATGTCATTGAATGTGACACGGGTGATTTGTCCGGTGCTGAGGTTGGTTGAAATTGGCCTGCTTTCCACCAAGGTTTGATTCCTAAGAAATTCAATTCTAGCGGAGGTTATGGTTTGAACTCCTGCATTGGCAATTTCTATTGTAGGGGAAACAGTCAAATCGCAAATGGCCGTGGATGGTTCGATGATTTTTATGATCGCCAAATCCCGATTCTCCAGAACAGGTTCCTGTGTGGCTCTATTATTTACCAAAGTGACTCTTCTCGGGCTGTTGGCTAAAACAACATTGAATCTTTCCACCTGACCTAGGGTGAATAAATTCATGCAGGCATCCGGGGTATAGTCCATATAGTTTTGAACCATGTCCTGAGAGCCACAGGAAAATCTTGAAAGGTTGTCGTTACAAACGGTGTTGGAATTGTCTTGCTCAGGAGTATCAGTGACAAAATCGTCCACTCCGCAACCTCCATCACCCCAGATATGCCTTAAGCCCAAATAATGTCCCACTTCGTGGGTGGTGGTTCTCCCTTTGGATGCGGCAATGGCGTTACCGTTTGATCCAAAGAATCGATAGTCAATGGTTACCCCATCGGTGATTGCAGAGGTAGGCGGGAAATTCAATCCCGGAAGATCTGAGATAGGAAAAGAAGCATAACCTATATATGGGGAGACCAATGGGACAACCCAAATATTCATGTATTCATTGGGATCCCACTGAGACGTCTGACCAATGAGCGTCGCGTCATTGGGAGAGTAGGTCAGGTTAGGGCCTTGAACCCGTACAATCCCGGTAGTGGGTAGGCCATTGGGATCTTGCTTGGCCAAAACAAACTCAATCTTTGAATCTGCTGCCACTGGCAGGAAAGCTGCAGGAGTTCTGGATGCATCGGCATTCAGCCTTCTGAAATCTTCATTCAGCGTTTGGATTTGATTTAAAATCTGGGAGTCCGGAATATTGGGTCCAACTCCGAGAGCCGTACCCGTATGGATTACATGGACTACTACAGGGATTTTTCGGATTCCGTCTTCCTGAGTTCTAAAAATTTGAGGAGTACTTCTTCTTTCCGTGATTTTCTGATCAAACCAACTTTCCATGAAGACCTTACTGCCAAAGTATCCCATTTCTTTTTCCATCATGGCCTCTAGGATGGAATGACCGCATTTCTCTGTATGGGAATGGTTTTGGGATTGAGAACTATCGATTGCCTGCAGCTCCATTTTCTGGCCGAAGGCAACAGGTGTCATTGTAATACCAAAAAGTATAAATGACAATAAACTCAGGAGAGGAAGGCCTGTTTTCATTCAGAAAAAGTAAGATCAGGCCAAAGTAAGATTGATCGCTTCCACCCGTGTGATTTCTGGGATAGCTCTCTTGATTGCTTCTTCGACTCCTGCTTTTAGGGTCATCGAGGACATCGGGCAAGAACCGCAGTTTCCGGTCATTTCGATCTTTAATACAAAGTCATCCGTCAATTCCACGATCCGGACATTGCCTCCGTCAGCTTCCAGATAGGGTCTAATCGTATCCAGAGCAAATTCAATTTTTTCTCTTAGTCCAGTTTCCATGTATTTCTTAAGCTTTTACTTCTACTACTGTTGTTTTTTCACTTGAGGCATTTCTGATAGCAATTTGCCGTGCTACAGATTCCGCCAATTCCATGTAGGCATTTTGCGTGGGACCTACTTTCAAAACGGCAGGATATCCAGTGTCACCGCTTTCCCGGATGGATTGTACTATGGGTATCTCTCCCAAAAATGGTACCTGATATTTCTGTGCAAGCTTTTTGCCTCCGTCTTTTCCAAATAAATAATACTTGTTTTCGGGTAGTTCTTCTGGCGTAAAATAAGCCATATTTTCAATAACACCTAAGACAGGTACATTAATTTGGGGCTGCATAAACATCGTAAGTCCCTTGGTAGCATCCGCCAATGCAATTTTCTGTGGGGTGGTCACAATGACAGCACCCGTTACCGGGACTGTCTGGACCATCGTCAGATGGATGTCTGAGGTTCCCGGGGGCAGGTCGATCAGCAAATAATCCAGTTCTCCCCACTCTACATCCGAAATGAACTGACGCAGGGCGGAACTTGCCATTGGACCTCTCCAAACGACCGCACTTTCCGCAGGGGTTAAAAAGCCAATGGACATCAATTTCACTCCGTATTGGGTGATCGGGACGATCGTATTCTTTTCACCGACTTTTTTGACAGCCGGCTGTTCTCCTTCGACATTAAACATGGTCGGGATGGAGGGGCCGGATATATCTGCATCGATCAATCCGACCTTTGCTCCGGATTTGGCTAGGGCCACCGCTAAATTTACCGAAGTAGTAGATTTTCCAACTCCCCCTTTACCAGAAGCTATAGCAATGATGTTTTTAACTTGTGGCAAAATAGGAGTTGCTTCTCGGACAGTAGTTACCTGAGAAGTCATGAAAATATCCCATTCCCAATCTTTGCCGTGATCTTCCTCCAAAGCCTCAAGACAGTTGTTTTTTATCACCTCTTTGAGTGGACAGGCCGGAGTAGTCAACACCACTTTGAAACTTACTTTTTTCTCTTCAACATGAATGGATTGAATCATCCCCAAGCTCACCAAGTCTTTTTTGAGATCGGGATCCTGTACTCGGGAAAGGGTCTTTTTAATATCGTCAGGCGTCAAAAGCATGTAGGTGTTCAAATTTTTCGCAAGTTAGCCTAAGATTGTCTCTTAGAAAAACGTAATTCTGTTTGGGATAGAAACTCCCCTCAAGCCTGAATAGTTCTCAAAATTCATGTCAATTATCCGGACTAGATTTTAACTTTGTCGCATCTCCCTTTTTATGATTAGCAAACATACATCCGACCTAGTAAGAGAACGTGCCGACATCGAAGAGGTCGTAGGAGAGTATGTCCAGCTAAAAAAGAAAGGCCAAAACTTATGGGCCTGTTGTCCATTTCACGGGGAGAAGACTCCCTCTTTTTCGATATCTCCTGCCAAGCAAATCTATAAATGCTTTGGCTGTGGGAAAGCCGGAGACCCGATTCAGTTTATCATGGATATTGAAGGAATCGGCTTTCAGGAAGCAATCCGTCACTTGGCAACAAAGTATGGAATCGAGATCGAAGAAGACGAAAAACTTACCCCTGAACAAAATCAGGAGCAAAACGAGCGGGAAAGTCTTTTCATTGCGCTGAATTTTGCGAAAGATTTTTTTGTCAAAAATTTGAGTACCGAGGAAGGAAAATCCATTGGTTTAAGCTATTTCAAAGAAAGAGGATTTACTCCCCAGGTCATCCAAAAGTTTGATTTGGGCTATGCGCTGGATGGGTGGGATAATTTACTTAAAGCAGCAAAAGCCATTGGTTTTCAGGAGGATATTTTACTTAAGGCTGGCTTGATTTTACAAAAAGAAGGAGATGCCAGTCGAATGTATGACAGATTCCGAAACCGGGTCACCTTTACCATTCACAATGTCAGCGGAAAGCCTATTGCCTTTGGGGCAAGGATTCTGACTAAGGACAAAAATCAACCTAAGTACATTAATTCACCCGAAACTCCGGTATACCACAAAAGTGATGTATTGTACGGGATCTTTCAGGCGAAAAAGTCAATCCGGGACAAGGACAACTGCTACCTGGTAGAAGGCTATACCGATGTGGTTTCCATGCATTTGTCAGGCATTGAAAATGTGGTAGCTTCCTCCGGGACCTCACTCACCGAAGGCCAAATCAAGCTGATCAAAAGGTTTTCCAATCATGTGACCGTTTTGTATGACGGAGATTCGGCCGGGATCAAAGCTTCTCTGCGTGGGATTGACTTGCTTTTGGAAGGAGGGCTTCATGTCAAGGCGGTGGTTTTTCCGGATGGAGAAGACCCAGACAGCTATTCCCGTAAAGTTGGAAGTCAGGCTTTCCAGGAATATTTGGAAGAAAACAGTCGCGATTTCATTGGATTTAAAATTGGGCTTTACCAAGAGGAAATTGCGAAAGATCCGATCCGGAAAGCGGAAGTGATCCGGGAGGTGGTCCAAAGTATCGGGAAAATTCCCGACCCGATCGTCCGGTCTGTATATACCAAAGAAGCCTCAGGACTACTTCAAATCGAGGAAGAGATTCTTCTGGGTGAGTTGAATAAAACCCTCCTGAAACATCAGCGGGATCATTTTCAAAAAACAAAAGAGGAAAGAGAAGCTGAGGCGGCCCTCGAAGAACTATTTCCAATAAAAGGACCCACCATCTCCCTGGATGAGGTTTTGGGCCTTCAGGAACGAGAAACCATCCGACTACTCCTCAACTATGGCTTGGAAAAGCTCGGAGAGGAGGACATGTACCTGTCCCAATATCTGCTAACGGAAACAGAGGAGTTGGAATTTAAAACCCCGATATACCGAAAAATACTTTTTGAATATCGATCCAGATTAGCCAAAGGTGAAATTCCGTCCATCGAGCTATTTACCAGGCACAAAGATTCTGAAATTCAAAAAGAGGCTATTGATTTAGTAACTCCCAGACATGAAGTCAGCCATCATTGGAAAGAAAGGCATCAGATTTTCATCAATTTGGAGTCGGATGACTTAGCCGGAACTGCCTACAAAAGTATACTTCGGCTTAAAAGGCGACTTATCCTGAAAATGATGGAGGAAGCCATAAAAAAAATCAAATCTGGCGAGGAATCCCGAGAGGATTCAGATAAAATCATGGAATACCAGCTGGTGTATATGGAGTTGAAGAAAGTTCAATTTGAAATCGATAAAGAGCTCGGGATAGTCATTGGATAAAACCAAACTTTCTTTGGTCTTTATCTGTTTTGACTGAGAAACAAGCTACCTTTGGGTCCCAGAAAATCAAACAAAAATTCCCCGTGGAAAACTACCAACTGCATTCTATCGAAGAAGCTATTGAAGCTATTAAAAATGGTGAGGTAATCATTGTCGTGGACGATGAGGACCGAGAGAATGAAGGGGATTTTATCTGTGCGGCAGAAAAAGTCACCCCAGAAATTATCAATTTCATGGCCACCCATGGTCGTGGATTGATTTGCGCACCTCTGATCGAAGACCGGTGTGACCACTTGGGCTTGGAATTGATGGTAGGGACTAATACGGCAGTTTTTGAGACCCCATTCACCGTTTCCGTAGATCTGATCGGACATGGATGCACCACCGGGATCTCTGCCTCAGACCGGGCCAAAACAATCCAAGCATTAATTGACGACTCGATTCATCCCAGCGAATTGGGAAAACCGGGACATATTTTTCCGTTGAAAGCCAAAAGAGGCGGAGTACTGAGAAGGTCAGGCCATACAGAAGCAGCCATTGATTTTGCCAGACTGGCAGGAATGGCCCCTGCTGGGGTTCTGGTAGAAATCATGAACGAAGACGGTACCATGGCCCGCCTACCGGATCTGGTGAAGGTAAGTGAGAGATTCAATTTGAAACTGGTTTCTATCAAGGATTTAATTGCGTATAGATTAAAGAATGAATCCCTGATCAAGCGGGAAATCGGGGTGGAAATGCCGACCAACTGGGGTAATTTTGATTTGATTGCCTTCCGTCAAACCAATACTCAGGAGATCCACATGGCCTTGATCAAAGGTTCTTGGGAAAAAGACGAGCCGGTGATGGTTCGTGTCCATTCCTCCTGTGCTACAGGAGATATTTTCGGTTCCTGCCGTTGTGATTGTGGTCCACAATTGCACTCCGCCATGGAAATGGTCGAAAAAGAAGGTAAAGGAGTGGTTTTGTACATGAACCAGGAGGGTAGAGGAATCGGACTCATCAATAAACTAAAAGCCTACAAACTGCAAGAGCAGGGAATGGATACCGTCCAGGCCAATCTTGCCTTAGGATTGCCTATGGACAGTAGAGATTATGGGGTAGGCGCTCAGATTCTAAGAGACTTGGGAATCAGCAAGATCAAATTGATTTCCAATAATCCCCAAAAACGAGTGGGGCTCTTAGGGTATGGGCTTGAAATTGTAGAGCAGGTGCCGATTGAGGTAAAACCGAATCCCCACAATGAAAAATATCTCATGACCAAAAGAGATAAAATGGGGCATAACATTCTGAAATAAACCAGAATTTGTATTTTAAGGAAAAGGAATGTTTGGCTTTGAAACAACTCAAATGGAGGTCAAGCGTTTATCCTAATACAAAATTGATTCACATGAATAAGGTAATATTTTCTGTTTTATTGCTTGTATTCGCCTCTTTTGGGCTACAAGCTCAAAATCAGTTTCCTTCCCAGATTTGGCACAAAGGGAATATTTTCCTGACCGATGGCCAGACGGTTTCCGGATTGGTGAAGTACGATCTGGAAAACAATGTGGTGCAACTTCAGACTGAGACTGTGACGACATTTACCGCATCCAACGTCACTAATTTTGAAATTTATGATGAAACCTACGGGGGAATTCGCAACTTCTACAGTTTGCCCTATGCCCTCAATGGAGATTACGAAACCCCGATCTTTTTTGAGGTACTCACCCAAGGGGAAAATATCGCATTGCTTTGTAGAGAATACATTGCTACCGACAATCGAGGGATGAACAATTGGGGACCCATGACCATGAACCCTTTCTGGGGACAGCCTACCACCATGGGCTATCGATTGGCTTTCAACTATTATTTTTTCAAAAACGGGAGGATCGAACGGTATAGCCTCAAGAAAAAAGACCTCTTTACCATGCTCCCCGGATACGATGAAGAGATTAATCTTTTCATGCGGAAAAACAGACTGGAGCATGATAAGCGGGGAGATTTATTGCGTATCACAGCCTATTACAACGAATTAAAAAATTAAATGTCAAAACCGCTTATTCTCGTCTCCAATGACGATGGAATCACTTCGAAAGGTATCCGAGTATTGGTAGCCGTCATGAAAAAACTTGGGGATGTGGTAGTGGTGGCACCGGATAGTCCGCAGTCCGGTATGGGACATGCCATTACCATTGGAGAAACTCTTCGACTTTATGAGGAAGAAATCTTTGAGGATGTTTTGGCCTATAAGTCAAGTGGTACTCCTGCTGACTGCGTAAAGTTGGCCAAACATTACGTGTTGAAAGATAGGACTCCTGATCTCGTGGTCAGTGGGATAAATCACGGTTCGAATACTTCCATTTCTGTTTTGTATTCCGGGACGATGTCTGCAGCCATTGAAGGGGCTTTAGAAGGGTATCCTTCCATCGGTTTTAGTCTTTGTGATTTTTCCTCAAAAGCGGATTTTTCACACGTAGAAGAGTGGGTTGAAAAGATTGCCCGTCAGGTTTTGGAAAAAGGAATTTCCAAAGGAGTGGCTCTAAACGTGAATTTTCCTCCTAAAAGAAATGAGGCCATCAAAGGCATCAAACTCTGCAGACAGGCAGATGCAAAATGGCAAGAAGAGTTTGCCGAGAGGTTTGATCCTACCGGCAGGAAGTACTTTTGGATGGCAGGAAACTTTGTGAATTTTGACCAAGGAGAGGACAATGACGAATGGGCAATTGCCAATAATTATGTGTCGATTGTACCTTGTCAATACGACCTTACAGCTTACCATGCAATTTCCCAAATGAACAAGGAATGGGATTGGAATCAACTTTAAGTCAATAAGCAACTTACAAGAATTTTAAAGTTTATTTTTTTTCTGATTATCTGTATTTTGCGCGCTGGATTGTAAAAAATTCTTGTGGAGTCACCCAGATCATCCTTTCTTTTCTTTCTCCTTTGTTTTGGTCTCTTTGGTGCATCCTGGGCATCCGAGATAAGGGACCAGGATACCTTGTTTGTAGACCTCTCCGGGAAAGAAAAACTTGAAAAGCTAAATCAGCTGGCAACCGATCTGCGGGAGTCTGATCAAGAAAGGGCTATGAACTATTCCTTGATGGCAGATTCTTTAGCGCAAGACTTAGGAGATCTCGCAGCCAGAAGCCGTGCTCTGGAAAATGTCGGTTGGATTTTTTATCGGAAAGGCAATTGGCAAAAATCCTTTGAGTATTCAAGCAAAGCGTATGATTTGGCCATGGAGGCTCAGGATAAACTTCAGGCTGCTAGACTGATGAACAATATGGGGGCACTCTACTACGAACAGAGAAACCACTCCAAATCTATCGAGCAGTTTAGAAAAGGGTATATTCTTGCTACAGAAGTGGATGATTTGTATACCCGAATCAGAAGCTTGAATAACATGGCGTTAAATTTTACCCAGAGTGGACAACAAGACTCTGCCCTTTATTATGCAAACTTTTCCATTGGATTAAATATTAAGGCAGGCTCACCCTACCTGACTTCCTTTGCCCATCGGGTGATAGGCGATGTGTTTCTAGCCAAAGGTCAATATGATACAGCTCAGGTGATATACCAAAAATCCCTGGATATGGCCAGATCGCAAGGTGTCAAGTCCTTTGAAGCGGGTATCTTACATCGCTTGGGGAATGCATACCTTTTGGACAATAAGTTGGAAAAAGCCAGAGAAATTCTGGAATATTCAGTGGAATTCTGTAAAGAAAATCAATATCTCGACGAGCTTTCCAGCAGTTACAAATATCTCTATCAGGTTTTTGAGAAAGAGGGAGATATACAAAAGGCATTTTATGCACAATCCAAGTATTTGCTGTACTATGATTCTTTGGTCAATAAATCCAACAGAGACAGACTGGCCTTGTTGCAAGGAATGTTTGAAGAAGACTTGGCCAATTCTGAATTGGAGCTATTGAAAGCTCAGAATGAAAATCAGGCTCTAAGGCTGGCCACATCGAGGCGATACATTATTTTCTTTGCCATCACCGCTGTATTCATTGCAGCTTTAGGGATTCGTATGTATTTACTGCACAGAAGTGTCACCAAAGTCAACCGGGATTTATCCGAACAACAACAAAAGATTGCACAGCAAAACCGGGAATTGGCACATCAGTCCGAAGAACTCAAATCCATCAACGAGACCAAAAACAAACTCTTTTCCATTCTGGGTCATGACCTTCGAGGCCCTGTCGGTCAAATCAAATCAGTGGTGGATCTGATGCTTCAAAACCAATTGGAAAAAGAGGAATTTTTTGAATTGATGAATTTTCTCAAGAAGGATATTGATTCGGTCAATTTCACACTTAACAATACACTCAAGTGGTCCATGGCTCAAATGGAAGGATTTGAATTGAACCCTTTGAGCTTTAATCTTTTTGAAATTGTCAATAATTCCCTGGCATTGCTTCAGGGTTCCCTCAAGGAAAAGAATCTCGTGGTTTTCAATCAGCTAAAAAGTGAAACCATTGCTTTTGGGGATCCGGATTTGGTGGAGGTAGTGATCAGAAACCTAATCAACAATGCTGTAAAATTCTCCAACATTGGGGATGCGATTACCATTTATGCCGAAAAAAGCGAGGGATTTTTAGAACTGTATATCCTGGATCAAGGGGTAGGAATGAGTCAGGAATTGATTGACGAGATACTTTCGGATCATTACACCCTGACAAAATCAAAGCCCGGCACAAAAAAAGAAAAAGGATCCGGGCTCGGCTTACAATTGGTCAAAGAATTTGTCCGAATGAATGGGGGAAAAATTGACATCGACTCTCATCCAGGTCACGGAACGAAATTCTGTATAAAACTCCCGCTTTTATCCTGAGATTTCTACGCAGGATAGCATTAGAAAATCTTCGGGGTTCAAGTTCCTCGTGATAATTCCATACCGTAAAGTCTGCGAAAGAATTTCGGCTAATTCCCTTCGATCGATTTTTCCTTGTGTAGCCCATTGGGTTTGATTGAGCCAGGAATTTATAGCTGATTCTTCCAAACCGTATGCCTCAGATAGTCTGGAAGGCAACTTGAGATCAGATTTGAGTTGGGCTGAGATGGCATATACCTCATCCCTGATTTTACCAATCCAGGCCGAAAATTCCTGGATGGACCTTTCATTGACTACCAAAACAAAACAAGGCCAAGGGCTCTGCACTTCACCGATCCGCTTCATTGTGCCTATTCCTACCTCTGGAGCTGTGGTATATTTTTCCCAAAGGAAAATTCCTGGGTTTCCGGTAGCAAAGGCCATCTTTGCACCCTCTAAATTCCCAACTAGCTCAAAACTTAAGCTGTCTTTATTCCAGCCATGGGTGTCAGCCAAAACCAGAGCCATGAGATGAGATCCGGATCCCATTCTACTGACAAGAAAATGTCTGCTTTCAACATTTTCAACCTGGTTGGCAAGATGGGAAGGATTGACATGGACCCCCCAAGTCAAAGGAGAGGCTACATGAAAACCGGCCATTTTCACAGTTGGGTTGGACTCAAACTCCTTCAAAAAGCTTTCCGTAAGTAGGATAGCCATATCCGCCTGTCCATTTTTTAGATCCAGGGCCATTTGGCCCGAACCTCTGGATTCTTCCTTCCATTCCAGCCGGATTCCATCTTTTTCAAAGGGTTGATTTTGACACAGAATCCGGAATGGGTAGTTGAAATGCTCAGGGACTCCTACAATTCGAAAGGTCTTCATGGCTTGGAATTTTGTCAAAAATAAAAAAGCCGATCCTAAATTGAACCGGCTTTTAGGATAGAATGAATAAATTCAATCATGGGTGGCTTTTCGGTCCGTGATGAATAGATTGGACAATCCCGCTAAAATCAATAGCGTACCGGCGAGAAGCATGGTATTGATGACTGCTTCGCCAAAGAGTAGTTTATATAGAAAATTCACCCCTCCCAATGCAGCCACAATCTGAGGGATTACGATAAACATGTTGAAAATTCCCATGTAAACGCCCATTTTCTTGGCATTGACTGAGCTGGAAAGCATCGCATACGGCATGGATAGGATGCTGGCCCAGGCGATTCCCACTAAGGAAAAACAAAGATGAAGCATCCAAGGAGCCGAAATGAAATAGATCGAAATAAATCCAATTCCACCGGCAATCAAGCTTACCATGTGGAGGAGTCTTCGGTTAATTTTAACTCGGGAGGCTATGAATGCTAAAATCAGCGCATAGAACATGGAGACCAATCCATAGGTACCCAGGTAGTTTCCCACACTGTCTGCTGCGTCGTTGTAGGCTGCCGAACTAGTGTCTGTTGCTCCAAAAACATGTTCTGTAATGGCAGGGGTGGCAAAACTCCACATGGTAAAAAAAGCAAACCAAGAAAAAAACTGAACCAATCCTAATTGCTTCATGACCAAAGGCATGCTGGAGATATTGTCAAGAATCTCTTTAAACCCATGAAATACGCCCTTATTCGATTCTTTTTCTCGATGAAACTCTTCCAAGTCCTCGGGTGGATATTCGTCAGTGGTAAGGATGGTATAAAGAATTGAGGTAAATAAAACAAAAGCTCCAATCCCAAACGCATACTTCACAGAATCTGGCACCACTCCCTCCGGAGCTGTATTGGCTACCCCCAATTGAGTCATCATCCAAGGTAGATTTGAGGCAATCCAAGTACCGACACCGATGATCAGGGTTTGGACTACAAAACCATAAGAGCGTTGGGAATCAGGTAGCTTATCCGCAACCA
>JAJLJS010000199.1:0-4830 GCA_033844545.1 Cyclobacteriaceae bacterium
ATATCCAATCCCGGTGCCTGTTTGCTGTCTGAAGCCTGAATATTCGTAAATCCGGCCTTGGTAAACATCTCCGTCATCTGCTCGATGTAGTCCTTGACCATTTTCTCATCATTGTCATCGTAGTCCACGGAGATTTTCAGCTGAGGCATGCCCCATTCGTCCTTTAGATTAGGATCCAGCGCCACGTAGTTGGATTCCTTAGGAATGGTTTCACCCATCATGTGCGATCCTACCCTCCAAGGCCCATATTTGTCCGGATTGAGCAGACTGTTTTTAAGCTCCATGCCTATCCCACTGGTATCTGGACCTGCTCCTCGGTTGGCCGAAAATCCCGCTGCATACCCTCTGAGGAAGTCGGTCTCTTGCTTGAACACATTTCTGAATCTCGGAAAATACCCACTGGTCGGTCTTCCTCCGGATGTGGTGAATTCGGCATGTCCTTCGTATTGTCCCGAAACCCGAGCCCGGTAGTTGTGGAAGGCCACATATTTCCCCAACAAGCCATTGTCATTTCCTAGGCCATTCGGAAAGCGATTGGAGGTGGAATTGAGCAAAAGCGCATTGGTATTCAAAGCCGCCGCATTGACAAAAATCACGTCCGCATAAAATTCTTCGGTTTCCTTGGTCAGTCGATCAATGATTCGAACGCCGGTGGCTTTTCCTTTTTCCTCGTCATAAATAATGGACTGCACTACCGCATCCGGGCGAATGGTCAGATTGCCTGTTTTCAAAGCCCAAGGTATAGTCGAGGAATTGGAACTGAAATACCCTCCAAATGGACAGCCACGCTGGCAAAGATTCCGATTTTGGCAAAGGGTTCTCCCTTGTTGGGCATAATACTCGGCATTGCCATGAATATGGGCACAGCGGGAAGAAATCATGTGTCGGTCATTCCCATAGTGCTTTTTGAGCTGCTCCGCAAAGTACTTTTCGACCACATTGAGTTCATAGGCTGGTAAAAATTCCCCATCCGGCAATTGAGGCAAGCCATCCCTGTTCCCGGAAACTCCCGCAAATTTCTCCACATGGCTGTACCATTTTTCCAGGTCCTTGTACCGAATCGGCCAATCCACGGCAAATCCATCCCGGGCAGGTCCTTCGAAGTCCAAATCAGACCATCGCTGCACCTGTCGTGCCCAAAGCAGGGATTTCCCTCCAACTTGATACCCTCGGATCCAGTCAAAAGGTTTTTCCTGAACGTATGGATGATCCGTGTCTTTGACAAAAAAGTGCATGGCATCTTCCCGGAACGCATAACATCGGCTAATCACCGGATTGGCTTCTTGAATGTCCTGAGGAATCTGGTTTCGATGAGGAAACTCGTAAGGAAGCATATTGGTCGTCGGATAATCTTTGACATGCTCGACGTTTCTGCCACGCTCCAGCATCAAAGTTTTTACACCCAGATCACAAAGCTCTTTGGCTGCCCAGCCTCCACTGATTCCGGAGCCCACCACGATGGCTTGATAAGTTCTTTCCTGTTTACTTTTTAGGTTTAGATTAGCCATTGATGCGTGGTTTTTGAAGATCGGTGATCAGGACAGCCCCATTGTATTCCCCTGGGATCAGGGAATAAGGCATGATTTCAGTTTGAATATATTCCGAGGCCATGTAGCCTTGAATGGTGAATCTCTTGGCAGAATTGACAAAATAGGAAACAGCTGCTTTTCTTTTTCCTTCCTCAGAATCATCTCCTTCCAGTTTGGCAGCTTCCAAAATCAAAGTCTCTTTTTCTTTTGTAGACAAATCTTCAAATTTCTTTCCTGTGGATTCTTTGACGTAATCGGGAAAAGCAGAAAGCCCCTCGGAAAATTTGGTCTGGTTCTCTTTGGTGAAGCAATCATTGACCATGACCAGAATAAAGTCCGGCACTTCGATTTCCAAGGCCCCTTTGATTTCTCCGGCAGGAATTATCGAATCTGAGATTATTCCCAAGAGCTGCTTTTGAGAGGCGGTAATTTTCAAATTTTGGTAGGCGGTGAGAATATCCTCTTTGCTAAAGTCACAGGAGGGGATCAGAGCTAGTCCTCCGGATATCAGTGCAAGGTGCCGCAAAGCGATCCTTCTGTTCATAATTTGGCGATAGATTGGGTTTAAAGCTATTGAGTCCAGAAAGTAGGGATTTTTCAGAAAAACCCCTACCTGAATTCTACAATTGACCTTAAAATGTTATTTGGAGATCGTTCCAAACTCCGCAAAGGTGGCGGCATTTCCATCGGTTGTTCGGAGAGCCTTCAAGCGAATCCATTTTGCAGGTACCGGATCAAAAACCACTCTTTGCTCTACGGGACTGTTTTGGATATTGGAAAACTCTCCCCGAGTGACAGGTTTCCAAGTCTTCCCGTCTTCGCTGACTTCCAAAGTATATTCCGCGATAAATCCACTCGGATATCTTCCCTGCATAGGCATATAGGTAAAACCTTTTAAGCTTACCGACTGACCGAGATCCACGACCAATTCATTGGTCGTGGAGGTCCAGTAAGTGCCGGTTTTTTCGTCAAATGCCTTCTGAACCTCCTCAGATTTCCCTATAGCTTTCCAAGAAGCCTTTGGAAGGTCAAAATCCACCTGTTGAATAGCTGAACTTTTTCCGGTTTTGGGATCGAAAACCAAAGCTTTGACCGTGGTCGGCTGAGTTACTTCTAGTTCTTCGGAATAGAGTTTTCCACCGGCCTGCGGAGTGCTTCCATCCAAGGTGTAAAAAACTTGTAAACCTTCCTCAGCGGCTTGAAGGCTTACTTTCCCTTCGGGAGTCCGTGCAATTCTGGGAGGGAAAAGCAAAGGAGGAGCGTAGTAAACCCCAATTTCAGAAATAACCGGAATGCCTCTTCCGTCATGAAAATTGATCCGGATTTTTTCGGCTTCGGTGTCTGGAACCCTTAGAATCCGCTTGTATCCAATAGTGGTTCCATCAGCAATCTTTTCCCAGTTTCCATTCACTTGTTTTTCCACGGAAAAAGATTTCACCCGCTGACCCAGATTGACAAATTCCTGAATCAGAATTCGGTTGAAAGTCACTGCTTTCCCAAAATCAACTTCCACACTGGCCTCAACCTTACCATCAGGGGTCGTCCAATAGGTATTGAAATCCCCATCGGAAAGCAAATCTGCCTTATACCCTTTTCCCCGGTCCGAACTCGCCGTGAATGATGCTCCCTTGGCCAGGTTATTCGCAAAGTCTTCTTTGATTTTCGCCGCCATTTCCACAATCGCTGCCTCATCCTTTTCATGAATCAAGCCTCGGGTATCCACAGGGAAATTGATCAGGAGAGAACTGTTTTGACCGATACTTTTGTAGTAAATCTCCATCAGTTCTGGTAGCGTTTTTACTTTGTGATCCTCATAGGCATGGTAGTACCAGCCCGGACGGATGCTTACATCCGACTCAGCAGGCACCCAATGGGTCCCGTTTTCCTGGCCGCTTGCCCATTTGTCAAAATCCGGCATCCCGGCATAGACCGAATCCCGCATTAGATTGGACCAGGTAGTTTCGTAGGCGAATCCATGCTCATTCCCCACCCATCTAACATCCGGTCCGGCATCGGAAAACATCATCGCATTGGGCTGAAGTTTTCTAACCAGTTCATGGGTAGTTGGCCAGTCGTAGTAGGTAAACTTGTCTACTTTTCGCTCTTCATTGGCTCCGCCATACCAGCCAGTCCCCCCATTGGCCCCGTCAAACCAGACTTCAAAGATTTCTCCATAATTGCTCAGCAATTCGGTCAGTTGATTGCGCATGTAGGTGATGTACTCGGGCTTGCCATAGTCGGGATGATTCCGGTCCCAAGGAGAATAATAAATCCCCACTTTCAACCCATACTCTCGGCAGGCATCCACAAATTCCTGAATCAAATCTCCTTCCCCATCCCGCCAAGGGCTGTTTTTCACGGAATGCTCTGTGTATTTGGAGGGCCAAAGCACAAATCCATCGTGATGTTTAGCGGTAATGATCAGGCCTTTCATTCCTGCTTCTTTGGCGATCCTGGCCCATTGCCTGGCATCCAGATCGGTTGGGTTAAACTGTTCGGGTTTTTCGTCCCCAAATCCCCATTCCCGATCCGAAAAGGTATTCATGTTGAAATGGACAAAGCCGTAGAATTCCAATTCCTGCCAGGCTTTTTGACGCTCGTCAGGAATCGGAAAAATTGGCTCAGGTGGGTTGGCTTTTTCTGCACAAAAGCTAAGGCATAGCGCCAAAAGTGGCCAGAAATACTTCTTCATAGGAATTAATTTGGTCGAAAACCTACCCAAATCAAACGGGAAACGAAAGTAAAAATTGACCAGAACCTTCAAATGGAAATCTTTGCGAAGAAAAACGGGATTAGTCTGGGCGATTCCTTTTAATTTTCCCATATGAAAAATTTTCTCACCCTAGTTCTCCTTTTAATCAGCTTGGGGCTTCAAGCCCAGATCCAACTCAAAATCACAGACCAGATCTCTGGGACCCCTTTGGAAAATGTTCGAGTGAGAGCTGGAAATACCATTCAGCGAACCAACAGTTCAGGAATGGTAGCTTTTCCTGGAGACCAGCTGCAAATATCCTTTGCCCTAGAGGGGTATGAGTTTTTCCAAAAAACCTTTGAAACGGGGGAGCATGAAGTCCAACTTGTACCGGTGGTGATGAATCTTGGCGCAGTAACTGTTCAGGCTTTTGAATCTGAACGACCTCTTTTGGAGCAAAGCGCCGCCATTGTCAGAGTCTCAGAACGTGATTTTGCCAGATTCAATGAGATTTCACCCGTGAATGCCTTCAACCAAAAAGCCGGGGTAAGAATTGAGGAAAGAGCCCCTGCAAGCTATCGCGTCTCTATTCGGGGCAGTTCTCTTCGC
>JAJLJS010000200.1:0-4286 GCA_033844545.1 Cyclobacteriaceae bacterium
TGAAAAAGAACAAATCCAACAGCTTTGTTCTAAGCAGGTAAGTGATCAAATGGATTTGGTGATTTTTACGGGAGGAACAGGCTTGTCACCAAGGGATATTACACCTGAGGCCTTGGAGGAAATATTAGAAAGGAGAATCCCCGGGATTGAAGAGGCTATTCGAAATTATGGACAGCAGCGTACGCCATATGCCATGCTATCCCGCTCCGTGGCAGGATTGATCGGTGATACCTTAGTGCTGGGACTTCCGGGTTCGACCAAGGGCGCCTCCGAATCCATGGATGCTGTATTTCCTGCTATTCTTCACATTTTCAAGGTGATGGAAGGGGCTAGGCACGATTGAAAAATTTAAACCTGTCAGGAATTTGAAATCCTGACAGGTCTTTTTTTTATAGAATTAGAATTACGGAAACTTAAAGCTTACCATCACAAAGTAATTCCTACCGGGTGAGTACATCGGGGTTTTGTCTGCTCCAATAGGGCGAGTCAAGTGCTCATAGTAAGTCTCGTCCAAAAGGTTTTGGACTCCCCCTTTGACAAGGAGCATTTTTCCAATCGGATAGCTGGCATCCAAGTCAAGTAAGGTGAAGCCGGGAGTTGTGCCTTCCCCAAAGGCCTCCGAAACTCGCTCCTGTGCTAATACATGCCTCAGGTTAAGTCCTGCCTGAAGTTTTCTTTCAAAGAAATGACCTCTTACTCCATATCGAAGATCCAATGGCGCAATCTCAGGAAGTGGAGCGTCCAAAATCAAGTCTTTTCCATAGGTATAGGCCACACCAAGCGAATGATTGAAACTTCCGCTTAGCTTTTGCTTGAAATTGAACTCAAACCCGGTCTTCATAGCTTCATCCACATTCACATACTGTCTTACACCGGGACTGGTCGCCAATCGAGGCTTCAGATCTGTTTTTACAGAGGAAATGTAGTCGGTCATATAGGATCCGAAAAGGGTTAGTTCCAAGGAGATTTTTTCACGGCCATAGCCTAAGACCACATCCAGTTCATTGTTGGTTTCAGGTTTGATCTGAGGGTCGCCTACCAGTTCCCAAGGATCCATACCCACAGCCAGGTAGTTGATGTATCGCTCTAAAAGGCTTCCGCTTCTTCGGACGCTTGCTGCCCAGATTCCCAGGCTAAATGCTTTTCCCAAATCTCGCTGTGCGCCGATGCTGATTCCGGGATTGAGTTGGGAGTTTTCTGTCTCGCTATGGATTTGGGTGAACTCCTCAGCAGGATTATTTGCAACCGCCTGATTCACCTCCAGTCGACCGGAAGCACTGAAGACAGTTCCTCCTACAGGAATCAGGTAATTAGCGAAAAGTCCGGTTTTTCGGATCTGTGAATCTTGCCACAGGTTATCGTAAAATACTTTTCCTTTCATCGGCCCCATGGTAATGGCACGGGTTCGGGTACCGTCGGCTGATTCCTCTTTGAAATCTACACCGGCAAAAAGTTTTCCTTGAGAGAACTTCCATTCTCCTTCACTTCTGAATCCCCAGTTTTGTGTGATGGCAGGGGTGGAGGCGTCCATCATGCGTGGTTCGCGCAGCAGATTGTCCATCAGGTGATCCACTCGGGTGAAATACACGGAGTTGGTCCACTGGGCAAGAGGTTTGCCGGAAAAAGTCCGGGTGTGCATTAGACTTCCCATCCAGGTGTCATCAGTGCGCAAGTCCATTCCAAGAGAAGGGAAATCCACATCCCGGGCAAAGTTTCTATTGACCGATACTTGGAGCAAGTCCTTTGAAGTCGCTTGTAAATCCGCATATACTCCCAAAGTTCCTCTCTTGAAATTGGCAGGGACTGGATTTCCGTCACCATCCAGGTAATCATTTCCTGTGGAATAGCTTCCCAACACGCCGATGTCATACTTCGCTCCCTGGAAACCCACTCGGGCATCATTTCTCCATACATCTCCATTGGTTTCAAACAGGGAAGAAACCCTTCCGTAGATTCCCGGAATGGAGGTGAAATCAGGGGCTTCCTGGATGTAGTTGATCGTGCCTCCCAGGCCAATTCCGTAGCGTAAGGCATGGGGCCCTTTGAGAATTTCTACTTCTTGGATCCGATTCAGGGCCACTTGGGAAGTAGGTGGATCCATGCGGTTAGGGCAGGCAGCATTGGCAGATTGGAGGCCATTGACCACGATATTAAGCTGATCGTATTTGAATCCTCGCATGACCGGATCAAAAGCAAAGCTGCTGCTTTTGCGTATCCCGGAGACTACCGGATCCAAACCGAGAATAGCCCCAGCGTCATGGTGAAGCCGCTCCTGATCGGAAATGAGAATTCTTTTGTCTTTCTCTTCGGTCATTTTCAGAGCAATCACCGATACAGGCTGAAGACCGTAAAGCTGTTCTTTCTGAGAAATGCTTCCTTTTTGAAGGGCTTGAGCTACTTCCAAAGGATCAAGCATCCAACTGCCATAGCTGAGATGGCTGAGGTAAAGCCAGCTCTCTTTATCAGTCAATAAGTAAATGGTGCCGCTTTCATCTGAAATTCCCTTTTGGAAGCCATAGCGGTAAGTGACTCCGGGGACTCCTTCGAGGGTGGTTTGATCAAGGATGCGGAGGGATTGTTTTTCCTGAGCAAAGGCAGGTATGAGGGTATGAAGTGCCAGGGCAAGGGCAAAAATCATCCTTGCAGCTGGCGAAATGAGCTTTTTCATGATAATGGATTTAGGAAATCAAAAGGGACTTTGTCCTGAATCGAGAGATTCCCGATTCTTTTCTGAAGAAAAAATCAGCGCTGAGGGGGATGGAAAAAATTCATTCCTAAATTCAAAGAGTGAAGCATTTGATGCCTTGGAGTATGCGCGATTTGTTGATTTGCCTCGGGGATTAAGTCCAAACCTATCTCCCTACTTTTTGTCAAAAAGATCAGGTTTAGTTCTTCCAAGGTGATTTGGGCATCACTTTCGTTTTGGTCTTTGGCCTCAGAGAGCCGCTTGGAGAGTTCGCACTTTCCGTCACATTCGAGTTGGGGCTTGTCTTTGTTGACACAATAAAGTGCGGTGATTTGCTCTCTGTCCAAATAAAACTGAACTTGAATCAGCGTGTATCCCATTCCATTGAGCAGGATGAGTACAATCAGGGCAATATGTAGCCAAGTTTTAGACACGGGTATGCAAAAATGTTTTGTTTTCGAGTTCCTTCGCGTGACTTCGGTTACGCCCGGGCTTAACTTTTTTGTTCTGGTTCATTTTCCAAAGAATTATTCCTGCCATCAGCAAAAACTGAATCAAAATCAAGTACCCATTCGCTACTCCCAATATTTTGCGCAGCTCATATTCGCCGAGGATACTCGCCACAATCCTTCCCAAAAGACTAAGCTGAAAACCGATCCAAGTGATCCAAAGAACCGGATGATAAGGGGTCTCCCGGATCCCAAAAATTGTGGGGAAAATAATCGGAGCATGTGCCCAAATCATGGAAAAAGTAAATCCCAAAAAGAAGGTGTGAAGCATCAAGTCGTAGTATAAGGCCTGATTTTCCATTCCCATTACAATCAAGCCATGGATCCCCAGCCATAAGTACCCAACCTGCAATCCAATCCCGATATAGCGGAATTGGGCAGCTTTGCGTGAGGCCACCTTTGCCATGTCAAAAACCAGCAACCATGCAGCAATCAATAGGGCTGAAATGCCCATAATCTCATTGCCCCAAGTGTGAAAGGGAACGATCAAGCCCACCGTGAATAGGGCAAGGAGGGATTTTAGGGCGTTTTGTGAACAGGACGGGACCGGTAAAAACTGGCTCAATTCAAGCCTTTCGCCCACAATAGTAAACAGGAGGAAGCCAATCCACCAAGTACTTCCCGCCGCAATCAATCCGGTCTGCCATGAAAGAAAATTGCCGATAAACCAGGAGACAGCGCCTCCATAAAGCAACGCGGAGTGGAATTTTGGTTGCTTCAGGGTTTGCAGGTGCATAATCAAGCTTAGCCCGAGAGACCCTGTGGTCAATAGGAGCAAACCGACATCAGAGAGACCAAGGAGAAAAGCGAAAACTGAAATCCCGGTAAGGAAAGGAATCAAAAGCCATGTTTTTTTTGCCATGACCATGGCCCGCTCCAGAGAAATCAAAGTTCCCAAGAATCCACCGGTCATAATCAATCCATGTTGACTGGAGGCTTCGGCAAGGGGAATCGCTGGGTAGCCAAGCCTGATCCAGCCTCCGGATATCCCGGCCACCAAACCCAAAAGAATAAAGGGAAGCAGGTAGAAAGCCTTGAATGAGGAGGGAATCATTTCTTTATATCAGTTTATGCTCTGCTCAGGCTTCAAG
>JAJLJS010000201.1:0-4507 GCA_033844545.1 Cyclobacteriaceae bacterium
AACAATTTCATAAAGGGTTTTCAGTGTCAGATTACTTCCATTGTTTTCAACTCTTGAAATATAAGTCCTCTTTTTATCTACTAATTCCGCTAATTGTTCCTGGGTTAGATTCTTGTCCTCTCTTGCCTTTTTTAATAGCAAACCAATTTTGAAAGACTCAAAATCCCTTTCTAATTCATCCCTGCGTTCGGTTCCTTTGACTCCATACACATCATCTTTGATTTCTTTCCAGCTCTTCGTATTCATTTCTTTTTCTTTTTACCTTTTTGAACTTCCTTTTCAGCATAATATTCATCCATCAGTCTGGCAGCCTTTTCAATTTCCTTTGTTGGTGTTTTTTGGGTTTTCTTCTGAAAGCCATTGAGCAAAATCACCAATTTACCTTCATCAAAAAAACAAAACACCCTCCAAATGTTACTTGCCAGCTGAACCCTGGCTTCATATAGCCCTTTTTTTGTTTTAATTGGTTTCAGGTAAGTCTCCGGAACTCTTTCAAAAGTTTCTATAGCCTCAATGACCTTATAAATCTTGTTTTGAACTTTCACTGTTTGCTTTTTCAGAAAGTTCTCAAAGTGGTCTTGATAGGCTATGACTTCCCTGATTTTATCCATAACGCTAATGTAACTTTAAAGTTACTATTTTCAAAATGTAAAAAGTTGACTGTATTCAGAATTGGGCTTCTTAATATGCGCTATAACGGTTTGGGTATTGCCGCAGTGGGGGATTTTTAGCACAAATGTTCAATAGATGCACTGCCGCTTGTTTTAGCACAATAGTTTCATAGAAGCACTTCACCCCCCATTGCGGCAATACCATGTGTGTGCCCAGCATGGGCATCTGATATCGAAGATATCAAATTATTCCAGAGGGTGAAAGTCCCTTATGCGCGGGGGTAACGCCCTGAAGCATTAGCAAGTCGCAAGGTGGTTTGTCGTAAGGCATGCACTGAAGGAAGCGAGCCTGCAAACCCCGGTTCCAACGAACAGGAACTGGATACGGAGGCCTGACAGGTCGGATAAGGTAGCACAGCATACTGACGTCCCAAGGGTGGGGAACCATCAAGTGCCTGCCTGGTAGATCCAGTGGAGATTGGGGGAAGGAATATGCTCTTACCTGGGGAGATCTCTGGATGTCGAGAACATTCAAGAGAAGTCAGCAGAGGTCATAGTAGCTAAGAGAAACGAGCCATAAGAACTATGGAGGACTCACGGAAATAGTGAAGGACTGAACATTGGATTACGTCCAAATTCGATGAGGAGTTCCGTCCTGCGGAATAGCCTTTTCCTAAGCGGACAAGGTTACCAGTTTTAATAATGATAGAACAAGTACTTAACCGTAAGAACCTCTTCAAAGCCTACCGAAAGGTGGTGCAGAACAAAGGCTCGGCAGGTGTGGACGATATGATGGTCACCGAACTGTTTTCCTTTCTGGAAAGCAATAGGAACAGCCTTCTGACCTCCATCCTCAACCATAGTTATGTACCCAAACCTATCAAGGGAGTGGAAATTCCCAAGAGTAATGGAAAGACCAGATTACTTGGAGTTCCCACAGTGGTAGACAGATGGCTCCAACAGGCGGTAAGCCAAGTACTGATGACCAAATATGAACTCACATTCGAAGATCACAGCTATGGCTTCCGTCCCGAAAAGAACATCCATAAGGCTCTAACACAAGCCCTGAAAAACATCAATGATGGCTATCAGGACATTGTGGATATCGACCTGAAAGGATTCTTTGACGAAGTGGACCATTCGGTTTTACTTCAATTGATCTACCAGCGGGTGAAATGCCCGACCACCCTGAGGCTTATCCGAAAATGGCTGCGTGCACCGATCCAGATTAACGGAAAACTACACAAGCGTAGAAAAGGTGTGCCTCAAGGTTCGCCACTCAGTCCGCTTCTGTCCAACATCCTTCTGGACTTACTGGACAAGGAACTGGAACGGAGAAACATGAAATACGTCCGCTATGCGGACGACTTCAGCATCTACACTAAGTCAAAGAAGGAAGCCAGAAAAGTAGGCAACGAGATTTTTCTCTTTCTAAGAGACAAGCTCAGACTACCTATCAACAGGGCGAAAAGTGGCATCCGAAGACCATCCGATTTTGAGCTGCTGGGACATGCATTTGTTCCGACTTATCAAAAAGGAGTCAAAGGAAAATATCAGTTGGTAGTGAAGAAAAACAGCTGGGACTCACTCAAACGAAAGCTCAAGCAGATCACCAAGAAGACCAAACCGCACAGCTTCGAAGAACGGTTGAAAAAGCTTGCAGAAATCTGGCGAGGATGGATAAATAATTACCGCCTTGCCAGCATCACCGCAAAGCTGAAATCACTCGATGAGTGGCTGAGAAACCGACTTCGCTACTGTATATGGCACGACTGGAAGAAGCCGGAGCGGAAACGCAAAAACCTGATCAGATTGGGAGTGGATCCAGACCATGCCTATGCATGGAGCAGGACTAGAAAAGGAGGATGGGCGGTGGCTCAAAGTCCGATTCTGATTACTACTATTACTTTATCCCGCCTAAGAAGAAGAGGTTATGAATCAATGCTTTCCTATTACCAAAAAATGCAACCTACAATCCAGTGAACCGCCGTATACGAGGCCTCCCGAAAGCTTTCGGGATCGGTGGTGTGAGAGGCGCACCTCGTCAACTTAACGGTTGGCGAGGCCGTCTACTCGATTGTAGGGCGTTTTTATTTTATTCTCTTATTTCTTCTCTTAGTGGCATCACGTCTTTTGGAATGTCTGCAATTGAATTTATTGTTTTATATTCAGCTTCAAATGTCCCTTCATATCCGAATAATTTCCCCCAAGCTTTGTTACTCACGACAACAGAAATTTTAAACTTTTGCTCTTTGTCGTCATACCACTCACAAACATTCGCTACTCCTGAAAATAGCATTGGAAATTTAAAATCTAAAAAGCCTTCGTAAAATCGTTGTTCTCCTGACCGAAGTTTTATTCCACCGTTTTCAGCAACAGTCATTTCAATGTCAACGGCAAGATGTTGATGTGTCCCTAAATAGTCTACAATTCGTTTTCTTTTCTCGCTGTAAATCATTGTTGCGTCAAATCTGCGTATACGTTTTGGAAATTGATATTTACGAACCCAAGTAACCGTTTCTCTTCCAAATTTGTCTTTGTAAGCATAGTTCTCAATTGTAAAAGGAATATCTTTTCCCTTCTGCGGAAACATAATGTTTCTCCATGTCCCAATGTACAGAAATGGTAATGTATATGGTTTTCCATACCAAACACTTTGCATAACTCCTTTTCCAATCGAAGCAATTTTGTCATTGCTATTAAAGCCAAATCGCTTTTGAATCTGTGGATGAAGTCTGTCAAATTCTGAACCTAAAACTTGTTGGTATATTGATTTCATTATTTCTGTTTTGTAATGCAATTAGAAGCCTTTGGCAAATAGCTGGAATTTAAAATTGCTATTACAGAAAGAGCTATCATTGATATGTTTAGGGAAAAGGGATTAAATGGAAGTGTGAAAATCATCAAGTCGCTAAAAATTGCTCCAAATGTGAGAAAGAGCAAACCCAAGATGTTCAGATACTGAAGTGGTTTTTTTTGAATTAAGATTAAGGCAATTCCAAAAGCAATTTCTGCTAATCCGATAATGGTCAAAATATCCTCTTCGTACCCATTGAACAATCCCGATTCTTTTAATATTTCAATTTCTCCCGAATCAGTGAAAAGTATTTTTGGAATCAGTCCCTGGTATATCCAAATGATTCCTAATGTCAAATTTACGAGCAAAACAGATAGTTGAGCATTTATAGCTTGCTTCGGGTGGAGTCCTTTTTCAATCCAATTTCTCAAGCAGTCAAAACTCCAAGCAGTTGCCCAAATCATTAATGGTCTAAAAATCACTTTGTCGATCAGGTTTCCGAGAAGTCCCCAACGTGTTTTATAGTCATAACCTGTAAAGAATTTTATTCCACTTGCTTCTGGAACATATTTCCAATATCCTGATCCTTGTTTGATTATTGAAATTTGGCTGTCTGATGAAAATTTTAAAACCGATGTGCTTTCTCCATTTTCTTTGGTTTTGGTTGCAATACTTTGTCCAATTCCGTTTACCTTGATTCCGAATCCAATTTTTGTTGAGTATAGAAACTCTTGTGGGTCTGTCGGGTCTTTTTTTGGTAAGTATGATATTTCGGAAAACCTTAAATCCCATTTTTGATGCAATGACGGTTCCTGCGTTTTTGTCCACAACTCGTCTAAGTCACATTCTATTTTGGTTTCAATATATAGTGGTTTTTTCTTCAAATGTTTATTGTCTTTTTAAATGCCCTACAACTTGTTTATTTGCGCCATATTTTGGCGCCTATTCCTCTATTTTGGATCGCTAAGCGCCATAAATCCCTGGATTTTATTGCGCTTATTTCTAAAGTTCATCAAACGGAGACTTAATCTGTTGGAGATTTCCCGTAGATACATGCGTGTAGATTTCAGTGGTTTTACTGCTTTTATGCCCTAATAAT
>JAJLJS010000202.1:0-11845 GCA_033844545.1 Cyclobacteriaceae bacterium
TTTGGAAAAACCTTCACCAGAATTGCGGATGATTCTAAAGTCTGGGGTTATACGCTTTCTATTAAGCAGGATCCTACCGAACCTAACTTGGTTTTCTTAGGAACTGAATTCGGCTTGTATGTTTCTTTTGACAAGGCAAAAACCTGGAACAAATGGGAGCATGGTTATCCTAAAGCTGTTTCCACCTACGACATGGCCATTCAGGAAAGAGAAGCGGATTTGGTCATTGGCACATTTGGCCGCGCAATCTATGTTTTGGACGATATCCGACCCTTGAGGGCATTTGCGAAAAACGGAGGAAAAGCTCCTGAAGCAAAGATCACTGCATTCCCTGCTCCCGAAGCTTACCTGGCTGAAATCCAGCAGCCGCATGGCGAACGATTTGCTGCCGATGCCAAATATGCCGGTGAAAACAGAGCCACCGGTGGTCGCTTGAGCTATTTTATCAACGATTCCAAAGAAAAGCTGGATTCTGTCACTGTGAAGATCTTTGACGCTTCCGGAGAGCAAATCAGAACCCTGAAAACTCTTCCAAGCAAGGGCGTAAACAGAATCATCTGGAATCTGGACCGAAAATCTACTGCTGAAATGACCGGAGGATTTGGGGGTGGAGGCCGTAGATCCGGATTCTTTGAACCTAGCGGAGGAGATGCTTTGCCTGGTACTTACAAAGTGGTATTTGAATATGGAGATCAGACTTCTGAGACTTCCATCAAAGTCAATATGGATCCCCGAATCCAAATCAACATGGCGGACCTACAGGCAAAGCAGGCATTCCTGAAGCAAGTGGAAGCCCTTTCCAGCGAGGTTAGCGCAGCCACCAAAAAACTGGATGATGCCCAGAAAGTAATCGATAAGGTAAATGCTTTGGTCAAAGATGTGAAAACCGAAGAAGCCAAAGCACTAGCCAATGCTGCTAAGGACATCAAGAAAAAGCTGGACACCACCCGTGAGGCTTTCAACGGACCTACCCGCGAAGGCCAGGGTATCGTGAGAAACCTGTATCCTACCACCATGACTCGAGTTTTTGCTCCGAGAAGCTATGCCAACTCCAGCTACGGAGCACCGGGAGCCACGGAACAAAGATTGTTGAGCCAGGGTCAGGAAGCTGCCAAAGAGGCGATTGCCAAAGTGGAAGAATTCATGAGCGGCGACTGGAAGGCCTTTGAAGAAAAAGTGAAAAACACGCAGATCGATTTGTTTGAAGCAGTAAAAAATTGATCCTTCCTCATGGAAATACCAAAAAGCATCCTGATTTTTCGGGATGCTTTTTTTTGGTCTAAAAAAATAGAACAGCAGCCCATCCATGTATCACCCTTCTAAGATTTCTTGGAAAACAGCTTCCGGCTTGGTCATTGCCAACATGATCGGGACTGGAGTCTTTACCAGTCTTGGATTCCAACTCGCAGAAGTCCAAAGTACCTGGTCTATCTTACTCCTATGGATTTTGGGTGGGATCATGGCTTTGATCGGTGCTTTTGTCTATGCCGAATTGGGTACACACTTCCGAAAAACCGGAGGAGATTACATCTTTCTTTCTGAAACCATTCATCCTGCTATTGGGTACCTGTATGCCTGGGTTTCCTTGACCGTGGGATTCTCCGCTCCCATTGCCATTGCTGCGATGGCCATGAACCAATACCTGAGCCCACTCTTGGGTGAAACCAATCTTCCCGGACTTTTTATCTTACTCTCCATTCCGATTGCCCACATGTTTTCGGTGCATCGTTCTGCGATTTTTCAGGATTTGATGACTCTGGTCAAAATCTTCTTTGTGCTGGTGCTTATCTTTTTGGGTTTTGCATTTGCAGGTGTTTTGGATAAAAACGCTTTGGATTTCTCTGGAGGCTGGAGCTCCGAGATCTGGAAGCCGGGGTTTGCAGTTTCCCTGATCTATGTTTTCTATGCCTATACAGGCTGGAATTCTGCAGCATACATTATCGAAGAAGTGGATCAACCCCAAAAAAACCTTCCCAAGGCACTCATTTTCTCCACTGTATTCGTGATGGTGATTTATGTTCTCCTTCAAATGGTCCTGCTCAAACATGCCAGTCTGGACCAATTGAGCGGAAAAGTCCAAGTGGCGGACATAGCCTTTGGCAACCTGTTTGGAAGCAATGGAGCACTTTGGGTCAGCTTTTTTATTGCGGTCCAGCTCATAGCCACCATCTCCGGATATAGCTGGGTGGGACCAAGGATTACTTATGCCATGGCGAAGGATTTCAAGCTTTGGCAACCTTTGGCCAAAGTCAACTCCAATCAGGTTCCGGTGCGCGCTATTGCCCTAAATACAGCCATTAGTCTTTTGCTTTTTCTCTCAGGATCTTTTGAGCAGGTGATGATATATGCCGGATTTGTGCTCCAATTGATGGGAACGATAACCATCTATTCCTCTTTGAAAATCAGAAAGGATTCTGGGTTTATCACTCCTTTCAAACCTGTCCTGCAGGTCATTTACCTGATTTTCAGTTTGGCCATCTTAACCTATCTATTTTGGGACAGGCCTTGGGAAAGCCTTGCCGGGTGTGGGATTTTAGGCTTGGGTTTGCTGATTTATCTGCTGGATAAAAAGAAACACTAAGCTTGATTGTTAGACAATCTCAATTGCCCGAGGATGATCATCGTGGCATAAAAAGTCCAAATCACTACCGGGAAAACCAAATAGGATAGCTTACTGGAGAAATCTCCGACTTGATTACCTACCCACAAACCCGCCAAAATGACCACGACATTTCCCACAAGCCCAAGTTTCAAGGCTGAAATACCGGTCAATTTTTCCAATCCCAAGGTGTAATAAGCATAGGATGCACATAGCAAGGCAAGAAATACCACCAACCAGGCTAATTCAGTAGCATTCCCCTCCAAAAGCTTGAACCTCACAATGGCGAGAAAGAAGAATAAAATGACCCAAACTATGGGAATCACAAATCCCGGAGGCTCAAACCAGAGACGTTTTTTGGCTTCATTTCCTGTAAACTTGAGTCCTAAAAAAGGAGCCGGAAGGTTGACTAGAAAAAGGATGCCATAGAACAAAATAAAATTGGCTAAAAGACTTACCATTCGCATAAGTTAGAATTAAAAAATCAGGGAATTTCCAGTTGGCGGAATTTTGTTAAACATTTAACAAACTTTCAGGCTCCAGCCACCAATCTTCGGTGGTAATTGATTTGCCCTAAATGATAGTTGAAATGGCCATACAGATGGATCAGAAAGAAGCCTATGGTCATGGGGTGTCCAAAAAACGAATGCAAAGACATATCATCCAATCTTTTCGGGTGGAGGTTCAACAAGGATTTTTCCAGGATTTCTTTCAATTCGACTATTTCCGTAATCAGCCCCTCCTTGGGTTCTCCTTTGGCTCCAAATTCCCTTTCCCGATTTCGGTGGTATACGATTCCTCCCAAGTCATTTCCGATAAAAAATTTAAGATTTCCGATGAGGTGAAGTGCCAAATTTCCCGCGGAATTTGAAATTCCTTCTTTGACTACCCAAAGGTCAGATTCTCTGGAATAGAGTTCAATTTCTTGTTTCAGCTTGTCTAAATCTCTCTGAAAGAGTCGGTTGAGTTCTTCTAGGTTCATGATTGGCTTTTATATTTCAGATAGGCGTTAGCCATCTTACTATCGTATTTATTTTTTGCATACTGGGGTCCATTGTAACAATGGGCAAATTTCGCCCAGTTTTTGGCTCTCAAATGGGTGATGCAACCAAAGGCAATGAGATACCTTCCAAATGCCTGAAGCTGATTCCGCTCATGTTCATACATTTCGTCCACGAATTCCTGGACCGAGGAATATCCGAGCTTTTCTGCATGATACCCCATGATTTGGTAACTACCCCATGAAGCCGAGGCCAAAGCTGCTTCTATAATGCTAGGGTCAGGACTCAAGGACATGGCTTTTTCAAGTCGGGAATATTCTCCCAGACCTCCGACATAATGCGATCGAGTCCAGGTGGAGTACAATACATCCGCGTTGGAGGCATTGGCCAGCTGGGAAGGATTGATTCCTCTTAGCTTAAGCTGATTCCAAAACACATGGCCTTCAAATAAAATTTTTGGTCTCCCGTCTACCAAAAACCCCTTGCCGCTGCTTTCCACTTCGTTGACCGCCTTAACGGCTGCCAGCTCCAGGTTATTTTGGAGGGCAAAGTCCCTCAAATCCTGTTCTCCCAAAAATTTGCCTTCCAATTCCTGAGCGGGTTTGGTTTTGGCTAATAAAACTGTCCATGTTTTGATGCCTACTTCCCCGTCAACAACCAAATTGTTTTTCCTTTGAAAATCCCTAACCGCTGCATCTGTTTGGGTGCCAAAATAGCCTGTAGCTGGTAGTTCATAGCCTAATTTTCCGAGTAATTCTTGGAGATAAGAAACAAATGGGCCTCGGGATCTGAGTTTGATGTATTGCATGGCATAAAAGGTTAAAAATGGAAAAGTACTTCCAATTTACCGGAAGTACTTGACAAATGCGAATACCAAACCACTGAATATCAGGAATCAATTACATTTTTCCGGGGACCGTATTTACTGGGTTTAGGCTCTGGATTCGGAGTAGAGCCTTGGGATTCCGGCTTAGGCTGAACGGATCGGGGGGTGGATTCAGAAGCTCCTCCTTCTTGGGAAGAAGGTCGATTTTTGGATTTAAAAGGCTTCTTTTTCTTTTTCTTCGAAGGAGAAGAGTCTCGACTTTTGGAAAAACTTTTTTCCGCTTTTGGCTTTTCACCGGAATACGTCGGTCCTTCCGAAAATCCTTCCGGCAAGACATTCTGGGTCACCTGCATACCGATCAACTTTTCGATTCGGACGAATTTGTATTGATCTTTGGGGTTGACAAAAGTAATGGCTTCCCCTTCCTTGTCGGCACGGGCTGTTCTCCCTACCCGATGCACATAATCCTCAGGATCACTAGGAGTATCATAATTGATCACCAATTCAATCCCTACCACATCGATCCCACGGGAAATGATATCGGTACCCACCAGGATTTTAACCATTTTATTTTTAAAAGCCGACATAATCTTCTCCCGCTCCACCTGCTCCAGATCCGAATGGAAGGCCTCCACGTCAAAGTCTTTCTTCAGTACTTTATAGATGGCTTTTACCTTTTCTTTGGTAGAGGCAAAAATAATCACCGCCTCATATGGCTTCTGGGAAAGAATATGTCTGACCAATTCCTCTTTTTGATCATCGTAGACAGAATACATGCTCTGGGTGACCCCTTCTGCAGTCTTCCCGATGGCAATGGATATCTCCTCGGGCTTCTGGAGAATTTTCATGCTGAACTGGCGGATTTTGGGTGGCATGGTCGCCGAGAACAAAATCGTCTGTCTCTCCTTGGGAAGGTAGTTGACGATTTTCAGGATATCATCTGAAAATCCCATGTCCATCATTCGGTCAGCCTCATCCAAGATCAAATGCTCCAGGGAGCTCAGATCCATTTTTCCTCCAGCCAAAAGGGCAATTAATCTCCCCGGTGTAGCCACGACAATCTCGGCTCCAGTTTCCAAGGCTCTTTTTTGCTGCTCCCAAACCACTCCGTCTCCCCCTCCATAAATCGGAATGGAACTGATTCCCAGAAAATAGGCAAAGCCTTGAATTTGCTGATCGATCTGGATCGCAAGTTCTCGGGTAGGTGCCAAAATCAAGGTATTCAGCTTATCCGAACCGGATTTGGATATCTTGTTGAGAACCGGAAGAATAAATGCAGCAGTCTTACCGGTCCCGGTCTGGGCACAGGCAATGAGGTCTTTCCCTTGTAAAATTACCGGGATGGCTTTTTCCTGAATGGGTGTGGGCTGTTCGAAACCCATGGCATCCAGACCATCCTGAAGGTTTTGCTCGAAATCAAATGATTTAAAATCCAATGTGAAGGGTATTTGTTGAAGTAAAAGGCAGAAATCTCGCCTACCTGGTCAAATATAAGCCCATAAACCTTGGAATGCCAAATACCCCTGTCCTAAACCTATTTTGGAGAGATGGAGTTGATTGAAGTATATTACTCCCAATAATTTTCCCAGAGCCCCATGGTTTCGAGATTTATGAAATTTTATGTTTCCATTTTTCTTATTCTGAATTCTTGTTCCATACTCTTTGCCCAGAATTTTACCATTCAGGGTAGGATCATTGATTCCCAAACAGAGGAGACGCTGATCGGCGCAACGGTCGTCTTGAGAAATAGCCGATTTGGGACTAATACCAACTCAGCAGGTTTTTTTAAAATGGAAAATGTGGAAGCAGAAAAATACACCCTGGCCATCAATCTTCCGGGATACAACATTCATGAACAAATCATCCGGCTGGATCAAAACCTGGATTTAGGGGTAATCCCAATGATCAGATTTGGGAGTGAAGGGACCGGAGCGGCACTTCAAAAAACCATCCGGTCTGCCAACGTCAGCCGCCTGCTGGTAGAAAGACCCAATTTTGTTGGCGGAAATATGTTCTATGGCATTCCTCCAGAACCCAAAGAGGTGGTCGGTAATTTTTATTTGGATACCAAGTGGAATCTGGCCTCCATCCTCCTGTACCGGGACCAGCAGGTTTTGGAAGGCTTCAGAGTCCGGTACAACATCAACTCCAATCAATTCGAATTGATGGAGCCCGAAAGCAATCTGGTCTCCACCATGCCCGGACTCCGGGTTCAGAATATCGTCTGGCTGGATAGTGCCTACAAAGTCCCAAGGTATTTTGTCAACGGGATGGACTTCAGGGATGAGGGAGTTCCCATTTCTGGATTTTTTGAGGTCTTGGTAGAGGGAGAATTACCGCTCATGCGAAGAACGCTGGCGGTTTTCAAGGAGTCTAATTATAATACCGCCCTTATGGTGGGAAATAGGGATGATCAAATCCTCAAACGGAATGTGTACTACTATCTTAAAGGAAAAGACCTGTACCCAGTCCCCAAGAAACGAAAAGATTTGTTCCAAATATTTGGGGATAAAGCTGCTGAAATGGAAAAATTCGCCTCGGACAATTCCATCGATCTCAAGGAGAAAAGTTCAATTTTCACCCTTTTTACCTATTACAACTCTCAGTTTCCGGGCTTTGTCCCCATCATGACTCAATTATTGGATGAAACAGAAAATTAGCCCTGAACCGGATCCTAAAATAAAGTTGTCAACCAAACTAAAACCATCACCCCTCATGAAAAAACTCTACTTTCTTGCCTGTATAATGCTCACCGCCCTAAGTGGGTTTAGTCAGGGACTGCCAGGATTGGGAGCAGGGACCACTCCCAACAACAAACCGATTTTACATGGGAAAAATTGGGTAGCCATTACCGGAAAACCTTTGGCTGCCACTGCCGGAGCGGCCATATTCCAGCAAGGTGGAAATGCAGTAGATGCCGCCTGCGCCATGATTGCTGCGACTTCTACCATGTGGGATGTCCTTTCCTGGGGTGGAGAAACCCAAGCTTTGATCTATCATCCCCAGCTGAAGAAAGTCATTGCCATCAATGCTTTGGGCTACGCTCCTACCGGTGCTACTGTCGAGTTTTACAAAAGTCAGGGAATGGATTACCCTCCTCAGTATGGTCCTTTGGCTGCCACCACACCCGGCACTCCGGGAGGAATCATGACCATGCTCGCAGAATACGGTACCATGAGTCTGGAACAGGTCTTGAAACCTTCCATGGATTTGGCAAAAGGCTATCCGATCGAAGCACAAACAGCGGATGCAATCGAAGCTCAAAAAGCAAGAATCAAGGAATGGCCTTATTCCAAAAGGGTGTTTCTTCCTCACTTAGGTGAAGAAAGAGAAGCGCCGGAAGCGGGTGAAATTTTTGTTCAACAAGACCTATACAACACGCTTTCGAAACTCGTAGAGGCTGAAAAAGCTGCCCTGAAAGCAGGAAAATCCAGAAAAGAGGCCATTTATGCTGCCTACGACCGCTTTTACAAAGGAGACATTGCCAAGGAAATAGTTCGGGGAACCCGAGAGCAAGGCGGGCTTTTCACAGAATCAGACCTGGCCAATTGGAAGGTGAAAATCGAGGAACCTCTCCATGTCAATTACAAAGGAATTGATGTGTATAAGCTACAGGAATGGACCCAGGGACCGGCCCTGCTTCAGTCCTTGAATATCCTGGAAAATTTCGACCTGAAATCCATGGGATATAATTCTGCGAATTACATCCACACCGTCTACCAAGCCATGAGTTTGGCCTTTGCAGATCGGGATTTCTACTACGGGGATCCTGCCTTTGTGAAATCTCCGATGAAAGGATTGCTTTCCAAGGAGTATGCAAAAGAAAGAGCCAAGCTGATCGGTGAGGTCAATGATCCCACCATCACCGCGGGTGACCCCTACCCTTTCCAAGGCGAAACCAATCCGTACTTGGATATTTTGAATAAAAACAAAGAAGCCATGGCAGCAGCCAATCCTGCTGATTTCAACTCGAAGATTGATGAGGATTTCCTTTCTGCCTTCCAAAGCGGAACTACCTCCGTGGAAACTGCCGATGCGGAAGGTTGGGTGGTATCCGTCACTCCAAGTGGGGGCTGGATCCCTGCGGTAGTAGCAGGAAATACGGGTGTAGGCTTATCTCAGCGGATGCAAAGTTTTGTCTTAGACCCAAACCTCAACCCTTACAATCTCCCAGAGCCTGGCAAAAGACCTCGGGTAACCTTAACTCCCAGCTTGGCCATGAAAGACGGGAAGCCATTTCTGGCGTTTGCAGTTCAGGGAGGTGATTCTCAGGATCAAAACCTACTCCAGCTTTTCCTGAATATTGTGGAATTCGGAATGGATGTACAGGAAGCTACAGAAGCCCCCAATTTTAATTCCTATCAGATGCAAAGCAGTTTTGGAGACCATGAAATTCGCCCAGGAGCCATCACCCTTCGTCAGGATACTCCGCTTTGGATCCAAAAAGAACTTGCCCAGCGTGGCTACTCCCTGGAATTCTGGAACAAAACCTCGGGTCCGATCAATGCGATTTGGTTTGACTGGAAGCATGGCAGCTTCTGGGGAGGTTCTAGTGACTATGGGGATGATTACGGGATTGCTTGGTAGGTGAAGAATTTAAAGGTTAAAGTTTAAAGTTTAGATGGAATGTCTGCTTGTAATGGGCCTTGGAGTAATCCTCTACTTCCAATCGACATCGGACAACTGACAACCTCTAACTTTTTACTTTAAACTTTACCCTTTTAACTTCCCACTGCCCTCCTATTGTTGCTGATTAGACCTTCTTGGAATAAAGATTCCCAAATCTATCCTTGACCTCAATCACCAGATTTTCCAAAGTTTCCGGCTGGAAAAAGAACATGTGGTCATTGAGCTGGGGCTCCACCCAGGATCTCCTGGAAGGAAGGTTAGGTCCAGTGTGAAGCTCCATGCTCCAGGGATCACGAGCGGTGATTTTCAAGGGGCTGCCTTTCTTGATCCCGTTTTCAAAAACCGAAATCTCCCAAGCCGGATCGTAATTCCAACAATTCAGGGAATAGAAATCCGGGAAGTCAGGGTGATACCCTTTGGGATAAACTCTAAACTGTTCTTCAATTTCCAAGCCCGTGCCCTTGTACTGCCATTGCAGCTCTGAGCCTTTCGCAGCGTAAATCGCATAGCCATTGGGAGTGCCATCGTAGCAAATCGGACCTGACCACCAAGCCCCACAAACCGTTCCGTGGTTGTGCTCAAAGACATGGCCCTGGATCATGTTGTCATTGAAATGCGTGTGGCCAGATAGAATATGGACTTGGTAGCCCTCCAAAAGCCTGTACAAATGCTCCCGATTGCTTACCGTCCCGCCAAGGGTATCCCGCTCCGGATATCGTTTGACCCCTCCGGTAAAGGTGGGAATATGCAGGGAGACTACGACTGTTTTTCCTTTTTCCACTGCTTTCAGGTCTTGCTCCAACCAAGCCAATTGCTCCTCCGGGATGTATCCGATGTATCGGGATCCCGTGCCCAGATAAAACACATCGTCCAAGACCACATAATGGATTTCTCCCCGGTTCCAAGAATAGTAGGTGGGCCCAAAATGCCCTTCAAAAGTTCCGGTGGTACTTTCATCCGATCTCCCCCCAAAATCCAGGTCATGATTTCCGACCACCTGGAAAAAGGGAACACCATAGGAGGCTACCGACTCATTGTATTCCTTGAACAGTTCCTTGTAATCATACACCAAATCCCCGCAGCCAATGCCAAATAAGTTGGGCTCCCCCAGAGAAGCAATGGTCTTTCGGACATCCGGTGCAGCCACGGTCAGCAATTGATTGGCGTCGTATTCATCCTGAATCTGGGTATCTGAAAGCAGAAGGAAGCGATGATTTTCATCGGATTGACTGAGCTTTTTCAGCTCAAAACTCATCTGCTGATCGGCCTTGGTCTTGGGGATTCTTTGGAAAAATAAAGCCGAGCCGTTGCTTTGCTTGGGAATCTCATATCCGGCCGGTGTAGAGATAAAGACAAAATTCCGGTCCGTGGAAGTCTGAAGGGTAAACTCCCCACTGGAATTGGTCAGCACTACGCTGCGGCCATCCGAAACGGCCACTTGGTGAATTCCCTGACCGTTGGACGTGACCCTTCCCCGGACCCGGATGGGGCTGAAAAGCGTGGGAAGCTTGGCCTGGGGAAATTCATGTTGAATCTCCGCCAAAACAGTGTCTCCAAAACCTATCCATCCCAGGGAAGTCAGGCCTAAACTTTTGATAAATTCTCTTCTTTTGAACATGCTCGGTTGGGGTTTGGGGTTAGAGGAAAAGAAGCAATTTTGATGGATCTAAAATGCAAACCTCCCGAGACAAATAGAATACCTAAGATCAAAAATCTCAATTTCTTAATCTTGGGAGTGATGGGATTTCAATTCACCGCAATGAGTAGCCCCTTTCCAGGGCCGAGACAAAATTTCAAATTGAATCTCTTGGGTATCCTGCCTAGGGCAGTTCTGAGGAATATATGGGCTTTCTAGCTACCGAACTTTCGTGCCTAAAGGCACTGATTTATAATCGACTTTTCCTTTTGGGATTCTGTTTTTCAATAATCCGTATCCTCGTTGACTAATCCCCCTTGCCCCCTTTTCAAGGGGGAGTTTTGGGAATACGTTTTCATTCCTAATTCATAATTCTCAATTCCTAATTCCTCATTCCAAATTCCTCATTCCTCATTCCCCAACTGGGAGTAGAATGTTAGCCTAGGACTAGGCGGAGTTTGTAACTCCGCTTTAATATTTTAAGGAATTTGTAATTCCTCCGGATTTCCTTCTTAAAATCCACAAGTTCAACCCATCCCGTAGGGATGTCATATAGGTAGAAATTAAAGATTGAGATTATTTATTCGACCCCCATAGGGGTCAGATTGATCCATCGATTGTTGTTTTCTACCGATATCTGATCCGTTCCGGGTCGATTCCGATCCCTTTTTAGTATAGTGTTTTTTTTGACTAGTTGGGGTCCTGATAACTTTACGGGATGTAATTCCCTTTCCTTCTCGATCTCAGTCCTGAAGGGACGCAAGGTTTAAGCCCCAAATCCAATTTGGGGCGAAAATCAAAATTCAGTCCCCAGAGCACTGAAGGTGCGACCTATACTTTACAGATCGTGCCTTTGGCACTCCTACTGATCCATCCTCATTTAGCCCGGCATTTCATACCGGGCTACTACAGAAGGTGCCCTTGGCACTTTTTTACCCCCCTGCCCCCTTTTCAAGGGGGAGTTTTGGGAATACGTTTTCATTCCTAATTCTTCATTCCTAATTCCTCATTCCTCATTCCTAATTCCTCATTCCTCATTCTCAATTAATCCACCTTTGTGTCTTGGTGGCCATTTTTCAATAATCCGTATCCTCGTTGACCCTCTCCCTTGATTTTCAAGGGATTTATGTTCAACTTATTCTTGATTTTCGGAT
>JAJLJS010000203.1:0-2015 GCA_033844545.1 Cyclobacteriaceae bacterium
TCCCAGTTAAATTCTTTTGAACTAGACATAAATAAATAATGACTCTGAAAAGCCTGCAGATCCTAGAGTCATGAGATCAGAGGTTTTAGGTTAGTATTCAACACTTTGGGATCCCAAAATGCCCCGTTCACCCGAACGGACTGCAAAGGTATCAAATTATCGATCAGAAGAAAAAAAACTGTAAAAATTAGGATGGCAAGTACCTCAATTAATTTCTATTTCAATTTGTATTTCGCCACAACCAAAAAATCATCATTGCTTAAATTCTCTACTAGGTTTAAAAATGAATCATTTCTCTTTTTTGAATTTGGATCTAAATTCCGTGCATGTTGGATGAGTTCCTCAGGTTCAAATACAGAATAGATATATTCCTTGTCCATCATTTTGATCACCCCAAGTCCCGGTCCGCTATCCAAGTCATTTTTCATTCTTGAAGAAAGATAGGTCGTCTTGTTTCTTAAATCATAAACAAAAAAATGAAAGGAGCGATCCTTGAGGAAGGATGATGTTAAATATCTTTCATTGTAAAACAAATGAGGAACATGAAGTGATTTTTGGCGAAGATTTTCCCCATTAATTTGGTCTACCAACTGATAGGCAGAAAGGTTATAAAGCTTGGACAAGTCAATTTGGGATGAACCAAAATTCAAGAATAATTTCTTCTTTTCAGCATTAGGTGAAATCAAATAGATGGTATCGCAAAAACTAGAAGAAAAAATCACTTGATTTCCGAAGTGAAAAAGGTTGTTTTTATCCCCCATGAAATTCAAAACTTCTGGAAATATGGGTTCTAGTAAAGGACTCAGTTTTTTCGATTTTACCTCAAAGGAATAAAGAATATCTTTTCCATATCCTTCTCTTAACTCGGACGCCATGACTTCCGGAATATAAAAAATATAACGAGAGGGGTCTATTTTCAAAAATCTATGAGGCCTGGATTCCAATTCTACTCTGGAATTATATTTTCCGTCCAACCCATATTGAATAATTCCTTTAGTTGAAAGAATTTCAATGAGCTTTTCATCGTGGCTATAAGCAACATCTATAGTATTCAAGTACTCTTCTGGCCCTTCTCCTAGCTTACCTATCGTATTGAGAAAATTTCCCTGCCGGTCAAACTGAAGCAAAGACTGCATCCCAAAAAGGTCAACAACAATTAGATTTTCATCAACAACAAACATTTTATCCACCTGAACAAAAGCCTTATTCGGATTCTTTAAAACTACATAGCTTACTTCCTCTACGATTTCAGAAAGATTCTTATTCCCAATATTTGATAAAGGAATTGTCTCAGTAGCCGACTTATCTCTGGGTGAATTCTTACAGCTAAAAAGCAAAAAGAAAAGAATGACAAAATATTTTGCTCCCAAAAATGCTAGACTTGCTCGAGTCATAAAAAGTCCATCCTTAGAATTCAAATAGATACGACTTCAATTTAATCTACTAATCCTCTTAAGCCAACATGTATTGATTGGAAAATTTCTTCTTTAGGTCTAAAATTGACGTACCAAACAAAAAAAGTCCCGCAAAAGCGGGATCTGCAAGCAAAGAGTTAAAGGGTAATTACGAGCCCAAATATAGCCAAATCTCCTTATGATCAAGTTCTTTCAGTGGATTTATACCCTATATTCAGGATTGCTGTTTATCCTCCTGATGTTGATTTTTGGATGGTTTGTTGTCATCCCCATTCTGATCAGTGACAAAGGGGATCGGATTTCATTTTTTTTCATCCGTCTCTGGGCTGGGATTTGGTCTTTTCTTTCCGGAATCCGCTATGAGATTGAGGGCTTGGAGCACATTGACCGCAGCAAACCCTATATCTATATTTTCAACCATCGTTCCTTTATCGATGCACCGGTAATTCCGATGGCAATCCCACAGGAACTTCGAGCCTTGGGAAAAAAGGAACTGTCCAAGATCCCCTTTTTCGGTTGGGTAGTGGGAAAATTAGCTGTATGGGTAGACCGAAGTTCCACAGAATCCCGTAGAGCAAGTTTGGAAAAGCTGGTCCGTAT
>JAJLJS010000204.1:0-6220 GCA_033844545.1 Cyclobacteriaceae bacterium
TACTGTGGCATCATTCGCTACCACCACACACATCCGTCCGCTGACATAGCCAATGCCGGCCACGACACCCGCGGAAGGACAGCCTCCCTCCTCCTCATACATTCCATCTGCGGCAAAGGCCCCGATTTCCAAAAACTCAGAACCTTGGTCAATCAGATAGTCAATTCGCTCTCGGGCAGTCAGTTTACCTTTGGCATGTTCGGAGGCTATTCTCTTGGGGCCTCCGCCCAATCGAACTTCTGCAAATTTTTGATTCAGAATCTCCAACAAATCCTGATGACTTTTTGGGGTAGTGTTCATGGTTAGCTTTTGGGTTTGGGTCTATATTCTTCAGAAGAAACTTTGCCTGAAAGTAGAAAGTTTGGCCGAAAAGGGATAAAAAAAATGCCCTGATCTTTTCAGAAAAGGGCATTCCACCTAATTTTCAGTCGGTTCATTGACCTTCAATCTGTTCTTTATAATCCCGGATCGAGCGGTAAATCGCTGAAGCCATGTATTCTTGGCCTTGCTTGGACATCAAAAATTGCTCTTCGGCAGAATTGGACAGGAAGCCCAACTCGACCAACACACTAGGCATAGAGGGGGTCCAAAGTACATAAAACGGCCCATGCTTTACACCCCGGCTTTTCCTTCCGACACGATCTCGAAATTGGGTTTCAATGTGCTCCGCTAGAGTGATGCTATTTCCGATGTAAGCTTTTTGTGTCAAGTTAAAAAGCATATAGGATTCTGGAGAGGTGGGATCAAATCCCTCATATTCTTCTTCGTAGTTGTCCTCTAATAGAATTACAGAGTTTTCCTTTTTGACAATGTCAAAATTTGCCTCGAAATGCTTCGTTCCCATGACAAAGGTTTCAGTCCCAAATGCAGACCGATTAGGAGCTGAATTGGAATGAATGGAGACAAATAAATCCGCCTTGTTGTTGTTGGCGATTTGAGGACGTTTTTTCAGTTCTGGAAAACTGTCGTCATTTCTGGTGTAAATCACCTCCACATCCGGCATATTTTCCTTGATATATTTCCCTACCAGTAAAGTAACTGCTAGGTTTATATCCTTCTCTCTGGACTTAGAACCTAGATTCCCAGGGTCTTTACCGCCATGACCTGCATCCAAAACGATTTTTTTCATCCGAAATGCAGGCATCATCGTTTCATCAGGAATAAATCCGCCAAACAAAAAGGGAATTGCTATAAGAAAACTTAAGAGAATTTTTTTGTTATTGAACCGTTCCATGAGGGCAATCGAATTAACTTTACGCGAAATTTCAACCAAAATAAACAAAGAGCAAGCCACAGTGTCGGGTTTTAGAATCCTTTTTTTAGTGATTTCATTTTTGGGTCTGACATCCATTCCTTTGATGGCACAGCGACCTACTCAACCTCCCCGGGAAAAAGTACTGGTGGCTCCTGACACCTTGGTTCCTCCTTCCCGAAATCCCATTATTTCAGATTCTCTCCTGACTCAGCAGGACACCTTGATCCAAGCTGATTCGGCAAAAATTATGCCCACAAGCACTATCCAAACTGAAATTCTCTATTTTGCTGAGGATAGTATCGTGACTGACTTTGTCGAAAACAAAGTCTATCTCTATAAAAATGCCTGGTTTGAATATGGGCAAATGAAACTGGAAGCAGACCGGATTGTCATCGATTGGAAAAATTCAGAACTCTACGCTACCGGGGTTTCGGATAGTTTGGGCAATGTGGTCGGGAATCCATTCTTCAAAGATCAAGGTACCACTTACGAGATCCGAAAGGAGATGCGGTACAATTTCAAAACCCAAAAAGCCATCATCAAAGATGTGGTTACCGAACAGCAAGACGGGATCCTTAGGGGTACCACCATCAAAAAGACCGAAGATGGAAGTATTTATCTAGATCACGGCTACTACACGACCTGTAAACTCACCGAACCCCATTGGCATATTTCCTCCAATAAACTCAAGTCTATTCAAGGTAAGCAGGTCGTCTCCGGACCGTTTAACCTCTACTTCAATGGAATCCCAACTCCGCTAGGATTACCTTTTGGAATCATTCCAGACACTCCTGAGGAAAAAGCCTCCGGAATCGTCTTCCCAAGCTATGGTAAGGAACAGGTAAGGGGATTATATCTCAGAGACTTTGGGTATTATTTTGCTTTCAATGATTACATCCACGCCAGAGTCACCGGAGACATTTATTCCAAGGGCGGTTGGGGAATCAAATCTCAGGCTATTTACACCAAGAGGTACCGGTTCAGTGGTGGATTCAATGTAGATTTCCAAAAGTTTGTCAGCCCTGAGACCGAACTTAATCCGGTGAATTACAACACCTTTCGAATTCAATGGAACCACTCTCCGGTATCTCGGGGCAGCAGCCGGTTTTCCGCTTCGGTAAATGCCGGTTCCACGAGCTACTTCAATAACGTCATCAGCCAAAACAATTATTCCAACAACATCACCGCTGACCTGAATTCGAATATTTCCTATTCCAAAACATTTACGGGCACCCCTTTTTCGATGTCGGCAAACTTCAGGCATTCTCAAAGTGTCCAAACCGGAGAAGTAAGACTGGATCTTCCGACCATTGCGATGAACATGAACCGGCAGAATCCCTTCAAAAACATTGAATTTGAGCCCTTGAAGACCTTGAACGTTGCCTGGAATTTCAACTTGCAGAACACCATCACCAACCGGATTCCACAACAGTTTGGCGTAGGTAACGAAGGATCTTCGAGTAGTCTTAGAACTATTCCTTTCACCTTGGGAAATTTTGGACTGCTGGCCCAAAATGCCAACAATGGAGCAAGGAATACCATTCCTTTGAGTTCCAACTTTACCTTGTTCAAATATTTCACCGGAACTGCAGCGGTAAATTACACGGAGCTTTGGTACATGCAGCGCCTGAGCTACTATTACAATCCCGCCACCCAGAGAGTTGATCAAATTGTCCAAGACGGTTTTAACCGCGTCGGATTTTTCAACAGCTCATTCGCCATGAATACCAACTTTTATGGATTTTATAATTTCAAAGGAAAAGGAAAACTGCAGACCATCCGCCACCACATGGCACCGACCTTTGCCTTTAATTATACACCTGATTTCTCTACTCCTTCCTTTGGGTATTATCAGGAAGTACAAGTGGATGAAACGGGAAGGACCCAGCTTTTCTCACGACACAACGGATTTATATTTGGAGGTGCGCCCCTTGGAGAATCCAGGTCCCTAAGCTTTGGGGTAAGAAACGTTTTGGAAGGAAAAATCAGAACGGAAACCGACTCCACAGAAGCAGGCAGCAAGAAAATCCCGATTCTGGAATCTCTCAACTTGAACGGCGCCTACAATTTTGCCGCGGATTCCTTTAATCTTTCCAACATTTCCATTTCAGCCCGGACCAGTTTGTTTGATAGAAAACTATCGGTAAACGTAAGTTCTACCTTGGACCCCTATGCCGTCAGCCAAACGAATACAGAAAACCAAGGAAGTTCTTCCTTCAGAAGAGTCAATCAATATGCCTGGAAGGCAGGTCAGGGAATCGGAACCTTGAGAAACGCCACCCTCAACCTGAGTGCCTCTTTGAATCCTAGAGGCGGGCAAAACCCAGGGGAGGTTCGGGATGAACTTACGCAGGATTTTCTGGAACGGGGTGGGGTATTGGACCAATTTGCCCAACAGGAAATCAACCGGATCGTCTCAGATCCTAGCCAGTATATCGATTGGGATATTCCCTGGAACCTGTCCTTTGGCTACAACCTCTCCTATTTCAAACAGGTGGACAATTCCACCAATGTCACCCAAGGTGTCAATCTCAGCGGAGATGTTTCATTGAGTGAAAAATGGAAAATCAATTTCAACACCAGCTATGACTTCCAAGCACAGGAATTTGCCCAAACGATGATTGGGATAGCTAGGGATCTCCATTGCTGGCAGATGAATGTCAATTGGATTCCTTTTGGCCGATTCACTTCTTACAATATCGATATCCGCGTGAAATCCAGCATCTTGCAAGATCTAAAAGTATCCAGAAGGCGATCCTTCTTTGACTTCTAAACCCTCGCTCTGCTTAGAGGCATGGTCATACATCGGGGGCCTCCAAGGCCCCGGCTTAGCTCAGAACTGGGAATCTCCAAAACTTCCACCCCCATATTTCGAAGGGCACGATTGGTATGAATGTTTCGGTTGTAGGAAATAACCCGTCTAGGACCAACAGCAAAAACATTTGCCCCGTCAAACCACTGCTCGCGCATGGAGTAGTCCGGGTTACCATCTGCCGTGGCCAAGACCTCCAAATGCGGAATTTCTCTTTGAAGAATAGTCAATAAGGATTCTTTCAATACTTCCCGCTTGATATTTACTCGTTCTCCCTGGATATCTTTCAAGGTGTACAAAGAGGTCTGAAGCACAGCATTCATTGCATCAGGATAGGTCAGAACCAAATTTTCATCCAAAAGTGTAAACACCGTATCCAAATGCATATACTGACGCTTTTTCGGCAAATGGACCTCGTAGACTCGCTTCACGGTTCCTTCTGCCAAAAGTGATTTTGCTGCATGATAAATAGCTTTTTCATCGGTTCGCTCGGAATTTCCGATCGCGACTGCTTCATGGGAAAGAATGATCACATCGCCTCCTTCTATACTGGGAGGAGTGTCGTGCCCATTGATCGGATAGAGAGTGTTGACATGATCCTTAAATTCCGGATGATTTTCAAAAACTGTTCGAAGCAAGTTTGCTTCCCGCTGACGCCCTTCCATTTTCATGGAAGAAAAAATAATTCCACCGGGAGTCAAAGCCATTGGATCCCGCTGAAAATACAGGTTGGGACAGGGTGAAATGGCAAAGGCAGAATCCATCAGTTCTCCGGAATCCAGGTTGGGAATCTTGCGCTTCAATTCGTGGATTTTCAATCCAGCCGTAAGAATGGTAGCACATTCTGCGGTGGAAAACCGTTCCAAAATGGGTTCTGCCAAATGGGAAAGCCCGGAGCGTTTCAGGGAATCCTGCATCAGTCTCATCAAAATTGTTGGATCATACAGCACCCGAATCAACAATTCCCGAAGCTGGTATACCGTCGCTCCGGTTGCACTTTTGATCAGGTTGGAAAAAGCATCGTGCTCCTGCTGGAGAGCTTCCAGATACGGAACATCCTCAAACAATAGATATTCCTTGTTGTAAGGAGTCAAGCGGTCGATTTCCTTCCCAGGCCGATGCATCAACACCGCCCGTAAAGTTCCAAATTCAGAGTTGATGCGAAGATTCATTTTTCTGATTTTTCAATTTTATAGAGACCTACTTTTCAATTTAGAAACAAATAGGCAATATGATTTCACTTTTCACATTAGAGCCCTAAAAAAATTTCAATCGACGGATATTGAAATATTTAAAATATATGGCTTGGTTTTGGCCTCTTTGTAAACCAAGACTCCTTGAAAGAGGTATACATAGACTACCACTGAAAATCCCCATATGAAATATTCTTTAAAAATTTACAGCCTCTCATTTCTTCTATTTTCAATTCTTTTGTTTTCCTCTTGCCAATCCAGCGCTCAGATCGGGAAAATTCTTGAAAGAGCTGGGCAGGTAGCAGGCAATCCCACTACGGCTGAAATATCAGCCGGACTCAAGGAAGCGTTGGAAAAAGGAACTGGAATCAGCGCGGATCGTCTATCCCTGGAAAATGGATACCTGGGAAATCTGGATGTGAAAATCCTGTTTCCCGAAGAAGCCAAACAGGTGGAGAGAACCTTAAGAAACATCGGGCTGGGCTCTCTTTGTGACCAGGCCATTACCAGCCTCAACCGGGCCGCTGAAGATGCTGCGAAAGAAGCCAAGCCGATTTTTGTGGATGCCATCAAGCAAATGAGCTTTCAGGATGTCCAAGCCATCCTCCTTGGGGAGCAAAATGCAGCCACTCAATATTTCTCCCGGACTACCAGCGATGCCTTGACCAAGAAATTTTCTCCAGTCATAGATTCTAGTCTCCAAAAAGTAAACGCCACCAAATATTGGGGAGATGTGATGGGCCAATACAACAAAATCCCGTTGGTGAAACCGGTTCAAACGGACTTGACGGCCTACGTAACTCAGAAAGCTATTGACGGGCTTTTTGTGGAAATCGCCAAAGAGGAATTGAAAATCCGGGAGCAGGTTAGTGCGAGAACCAGCCCATTATTGCAGAAAGTTTTTGGGTATGCCGAAAAACAAAAATCTCAGAATTAAGATTGCATAAAAAAAGCCGGAAT
>JAJLJS010000205.1:0-1695 GCA_033844545.1 Cyclobacteriaceae bacterium
GCATGATAATCTCCCCACATACTCGATTCTCCATGGGCGACTTTCCCCTTTTCAGGTACATAATCCCAACCATTGGGCTGATGGTAAATCGAATGCAAAATCAATCCCTGATGATCTTTTTTGGTAGAAAGGTAAGGTTCGGCAAAAAGTACACCTGCTACCTGAATCCCCGCTTGAATATACCTTTTGGACTGCTCAGGATTAGATGCTTTCAAAAAATTCCCGATTCGAATGAGGCCTTGAGCTGCAATGCAGGCCGCAGAGCTATCCACAGGTTCAAAGGCATTGAAGGGATCTGCAGGACGGTTGAGGTAGTCGCCCATCTGATGGAGATTTGGTGCTCCGGTATCCCAATAGGGAATCCCGTCAGTCGGCGTATTTGCCAGATAAAACTCAGCGGTAGCAACTGCAGCCTGCTTAAGTTCTGCAATCAAATCTGCTTTGGATATCACAGCAGCATAATCTTCTTCGGGAATTTGATCCAAGACTTCCAAAGTTTCCCCCACTCCGCAAATGGCCCAAGCCAAGCCTCTGGTCCAGGTACTGAATCCGGTGTAGCCTTGCTGAGAATTGGGACAGCGGCAATTGCCGTCATTGGTATTGAAAATAATTTCATGGGCAGTTCTGCCCGATATGTCATAGCTGTCTCTTCCCTTTCCATAAAAAACCGAAAAGCGTACAGTACTCAAAAGATGCTGCACTGCCCGTTGAATCAGGGAGATTTTGACATCGTTTTCTCCCTGAAGCACATGCCCCAGCTGATGGGAAACCACCAAAGCCCGGCAACTTCGGATCGTATCCACAAACAAGGAATGTGGGCCATTGAAGGAGTAGATAAAGCCTCCGCCTGGAATTTTGGTCCAACGGGTGGCTTGAACTGCCCCTGTGACTTTAAGGGCCAACTGATAGAACTCTTTCTCCCAGGTATTACTTTCTATTTTACCTTCATGGATCAAGCGAAGGAGGTTTCCGTAAGTACTCACGTTGTTAAATCCATGGTCATGGACTCCGATATGGGTGAGATGGGGAGCCATTTTCTTCACCGTATTTTCTCTTCCGATTTCGAGAAATTCTTTTTCTCCTGTGGCGTCAAACTGCAAAATCGAAGAACCAAACTGGAATCCCTGAGTCCACTCGGTCCAGCCTCGGGTGACATAAATTCCATTCTCTGTAAATACCGGAGCACCTTTTGAAGTGTCAAAACTTTTCTCAATGGACCGGATTTTCCGGCCGGAGAGCTCCCAAAATCTCGGAAGTAGGTCTTGTACTGCCTGAAGGTCAATTGAGGAATTAAGCTGCATGGATATTCTTGGTTTGGTAATGATGGACAAGCATCAAAATGGCTGTCGCGGGAATCAAAATCAGGTACATGGCGGCATCAGTAGGCAAGCCGACAAAGCCAGTAGGAACCCACTCCAGCAGGCTAAGCACGAAATAACTGAGGGCAATCGCGGAAAGAATCAAGATAGATTTTGGTGGTTTTTGGAAAATCACTGCGCTTAGGACTACTGGTGCTATCATGGACGTACCTGCAAAACTCACCCGGGCCAAAAGCACCAATTCATCACTGATCAATGCAGAGAAAACCAATACGATCAGGGAAAAGACTAAAATAGCCAGTTGGGTAATTCTCATCTTCCGCTTGTCTTCCCCTTTCAACAGGGACCTCAATTCTGTTCCCAAGGCGAAAATCTG
>JAJLJS010000206.1:0-2795 GCA_033844545.1 Cyclobacteriaceae bacterium
ATCGGGATTTGGAAGATGATCGCAAAGCGGGTGACCAAGCCGATCGCAATCAGAAATCCTCCCATCAAATGAGCGAATGCGACGTAGTGGGCCACTCCCAGATTGACAAACTGCAAGTCTGCATTTTCCATTAATTGGAGCAAAGCATCCGTGTTGGAAATAAAGAGAATGCCTTTGTACAGAATGACCAATCCCAAGGCGATTCTCAGGATGTCTATCCATTTGGGGTGGTGGGTGTCTCCCCAGTGTTCGATTTTAGTGATAATGTTCATAGCGTAATGGGTTTATTATCAATAAAATACGAAATAAACTTGAGATTAGTCCAAAATCTCCAAATTTTCTAAGACTAGGAGAAGTATGACTTGAATAGAATTTGGAAACTCTATTTCAATCCAAAAGGCCATTTCCCAAACACACATTTCCTCCTAAAAGTATAATCCCAGCTTTTTGGTATAGCATTTATTTTAAAAGAATTATCCTTTTTAGTTTTCGTATTTTAAATACAGGGGATTAGTCAACCCATTACGGGAACTTTCGATTAACTATCTGCCAAAAATCTCCGGAGTGAGATTAGCTTGATCCCTTCCATCGTGTTTCCTTGAAATTCATCTAAAGTGATCACCCACTTGGGGTAGTTATCCTCAATCTGCTGTAGGTTTCCAAATTCCCGATTAAATGTTGAAGTTTCCTTGATAGAAAGAGTTACTTGGATGTACAGGGTTTCTCCATTTTTTTGGCAGATAAAATCAACTTCGCGATCCCCCAAAACGCCTACTTTGACTTGATAGCCTGAAATCAGCAATTGGTTGTATACCGCATTTTCGATGATTTTGCCAAGATCTTCCGGGCGAAAACCCCAAATGCCATGTCTAATCCCAAGATTTTCGAAATAGTATTTTTCACCGATCTCAAAAAGACGTTTCCCAATGAGGTCATAGCGTGGGACTTGATGAATCAAAAAAGCATTGGATAAAAAGGAAAGGTAAGTTTGAACTTGGTTTGGGGCAATTTTGACTTGTTGAGATTTAAGAAAGGAAGAGATTTTATTAGCAGAGAAGAGACTGCCTGTATTGCTTGCCAAAAACAGAACCAGCCTTTCCAGAAAAACAGTGTTTCGAACCGAATTTCTATTGACTACATCCCGGTAAAGTATTGTTGTGTAGATATTCTTTAAATATTCGAAGACAATTGCATCTGTAAGTTCCAAATGTCTGAGATAAGGAAGTCCTCCATATTTTAAAAATTTTTCCAATGAACTGTCAGAGTCATCTAGCTTATGAAATCGCAAAAACTCGTGGTATGACAAGCTATAAACATGGATTTCCATCACTCTGCCGCTTAATAGACCGGCGATATCGCTGGAAAGTAAATTGGCATTACTGCCCGTGCAGTAGATATCAAGCTCTTCATCTAGAACCAAAGACCGTAGGGCTAGGTGGAAATTTTCGATATCTTGGATTTCATCGATGAAAACATAGTTAAGGCTGCCAGGTTTCTTTTGAGTTTTGACATAGTGGTTTAGCTCTTCTGCTTTGGTCAGGAATGCGAAATCCAAATCTTCTTTATTGATATAGATGACTGGTGAATCAGGTGATTCTAGGTGAATTTTCTGAATCAACTGGTATAAAATGTAACTCTTTCCAACCCTTCGCTGTCCGGTGAATACCTTGATGAGTGACTTCCCCATAAATGGAATCACTCGATCCAGGTACTGGGGCCGATCAAAGATATCTTGAGGTATGCGCATTGAGATGAATACTTTTTTCTAAAATACAAAAAATGTAATTGTATTTATAAAAAACACATAAATCTCGAAAAGTTATAAACGTAATTATAAAAATTAATCCTTTTCAAAAAGGCAATTTTCCTAAATCCACATTCCCTCCGGAAAGGATGATGCCTACTTTTTTACCCGCAAATCTTTCTTTATTAGCCAATAGAGCCGCCAAAGGTACCGCACAAGAGGGTTCGATGACGATTTTCATCCGCTCGTAGATCAGGCGCATGGCTTCGATAATCTCTGGATCAGTGGCCAAAAATATATCATCCACATAAAGTTGAATCAGCTCAAAATTGAGCTTACCCAAAGAAGTCAACAATCCGTCCGCTATCGTATTTGGGCCCGCTTGAGGAATGATTTTTCCGGCATGAAAAGAGCGATACGCATCATCAGCCCCTGTGGGTTCGCCGGCAATGACTTCAATCTCTGGGTTCAGGTAGTGAGCTGTCAAGGCCGTTCCGCCCAAAAGTCCACCTCCTCCTACCGGAGCCATGATGATTTCCAAATCGGGTTGATCTTCCAACAACTCCAGTGCACAAGTTGCTTGCCCCTCGATCACATCCATAAAATCATAAGGTGGAATAAAGGTCGCGCCAGTTCGGGAGACAACCTCTTCCAGCGTGGTTTCCCGGGCCTTAAGGTTGGGTTCGCATTCAATGATTTCTCCCCCATAGCCTTTCACCGCTTTCTTTTTGATTTCGGGAGCATTGGAAGGCATGACGATATAGGAAGGAATTCCAGCCACGCTTGCTGCTCTAGCCAATGCTGCTGCATGGTTTCCGGAGGAATGCGTTGCCACTCCTTTTTCTCTTTCCTCAGGAGTCAGTTTCATCACGGCATTGGCCGCTCCCCGGGCTTTGAAAGCACCGACTTTCTGGAAGTTTTCACACTTGAAAAAAATCTCACAACCTGCGATTTCATTGATCGCTGAAGAAGTCATGATGGGTGTGCGGTGAATAAATGGCTGGATGCGTACATGAGCATCCTGGATGTCAGAGAGAGATGGGAAGTTCAT
>JAJLJS010000207.1:0-1194 GCA_033844545.1 Cyclobacteriaceae bacterium
TTGTTTGGCCATCGGAAAGTGAAATTCATTGGGCGTGGTGATGCTAATCAGGTCAGCCACATCTGCTGCCAGGAGGTCCTCCAAGCTGCGGAATGTCCTCACTTTGGGGAATTTTTTCTCACATTTATTGTCCCTTCTTTCGACCACCGCGACGAAGTCCAGGTCCTGGCAAACATCAATCAATGGAGCATGCATTTTTTCAGCCACGGAGCCGTAGCCGACCAGAGCTGTTTTTATCGGGGAATTCATAGCAAAAGATTAAAGGTTCATTTCCTTGACCTTGTTGAGCAGGTCAATCATGGAGTTCACCTGAAGTTTCTGGTTGATGTTTTTGCGGTGAGTTTCTATGGTCTGTATGCTCAGTGAAAGAGCGTCAGCAATGTCTTTGTTGATCATCCCGTCGGCAATCATTTTGAGAATTTGGGTTTCCCTTCTTGAAAGCCGGTATTTTTCCCGGAATCCATCGAAAAAAGGGCCTTGCTTGGCCTGCTCAATGACCCGCTTGAAGTTTTTCAGGTAACGACCTTCGTACACTTCGGTGATCGTAAAAATCAATTCGTCTGGATCTGCATCCTTGAGGATAAAGGCATCTGCACCCAGACTGATGGCTTCCTTGAAGATTTTTTCCTCATCGTACATGGACAGCACAATGACCTTGGTATTTGGAGCGTGCTTTTTTGCAAACTTCAATACCTCAAAGCCATTTATCAAGGGCATATTCAAATCCGTGAGAATGACATCCACGGAGTTTTCTTTCAGGTATTCGACCAGTTCTTTTCCGTTGGGAAATACTTCTTGAACCAAAAACCCTTCATGCTCCTCAATTAGTCCTTCGAGGGCTTTCGCAAATAGCTTATGGTCGTCAGCAAGTACGATCCGGATCATAAACGGGGATTTGAACTACGGATGGGTGTAGGTACTAAATTCTTCTCCAAATTAAGGTTCAAAACTTAATTTGCCAACACCAAAGTGATTTGGGTCCCTTTTCCAAGAGTCGATTGGAGGATAAATTTTCCTCCGATGGTTTCCATTCGTTTTTTGAGATTAGTCATGCCACTTCCTTTGGAAGCCACAGAGGGATCAAATCCTTGCCCGTCGTCCAAAATCTGAATGGTTTTTTGGGATGCGGAAATTTTAACCAGGATTTTGGATGGATGGGCATGTTTGAGGATGTTATTCAGACATTCTTGGATG
>JAJLJS010000208.1:0-3195 GCA_033844545.1 Cyclobacteriaceae bacterium
ACAGCATAAAACACCAAATACAAGTAGCAAGGGAAAAGTACCCAATAGGCCAGTTTTACGGTATAGAGATCCGCAAAATACCCGTAAATCATGGGCATAATGGCATTTCCGCAAAGTCCCATAATCATAATTGATGCACCCAGTTTGGTATATCTGCCCAAACCATCCAAAGCCAAAGGCCAGATTCCTGCCCAAACCAACGAATTGGCTAGCCCCAAAAGCACCACAAATAGGATGGAAATGTCTACTGTCATGCCCCAAAATGGAATTGGACCACTCGTGAACACGATTAGCAAGGTCAGAATGGTTCCCAACAAGGTACAAATCCTCAGTACATTCACTTGAGAAATCACCTTGGGAATCAGGGAAATCCCAATCAAATAGCCCAAAATAGTAAATGCTAAAGTAAAAGATGGAAACACTTTTGCATCCAACAGAGAGATCCCAAAGGAATTGGCATAAGGAATAACCGTATCGATAGCGATGACCTGAGTTCCCACATGTAGGAAAATCGCTATTGCGCCTAAAATCAAGTGTGGAAACTGAAAAATGGACGTTTTTCCTGAATTGGCTTCAGCCACTTCTGCGGTCTCATGCTCCGTGTCGATCTCAGGCAAAGGAGAAAATCTAACAAAGATGCCCAAGCCTAAAAGCACGGTTCCAACCACTGAATAGGGCAAAATCACCCGTTGAATCAACTCGTCCAAAGCTGCGTCTTTAGCTTCTGGAGACATGGTTTCCAACTGCTGGAAAAGCTCATTATCCCCTACTCTCAGAATCACCGCAGCAAAAAGAATCGGTGCCAAAATCCCTGCTCCTTTGTTGAAAATGCCCATGACACTGATTCTTTGGGCAGCCCGCTCTTTAGGTCCAAGGACCGTCACGTACGGGTTTGCTGCAGTCTGAAGCACTGCCAAACCTGTTCCTAAGGTGAATAGTCCCAACAGAAACACCTCATACGTTCGGCTCATTGCAGCGGGCACAAAAATGAAAGCACCTATGGCCATCGCAAAAAAACCAAACATCATCCCCTTTTTGAATCCTACAGCTTTAAGCAAATAGGAAGAAGGCACGGACATGACGAGGTAGGAAATGTAAAAGGCAAAGGCGACCAGATAAGAGTCGAAATTGCTAAGCGTGAAAGCGATTTTGAAATAGGGAATCAGGATCGCATTGACCCAGGAGACAAAGCCAAAAATGAAAAAAAGCATCCCAATGATGCCGATGGATATCCAAGTATCCCGTTGGCTAAGCTGATCGGCACGAACCGCAGCGGTGTTTTTTGACATAGGCTGGTTTTGGGTTATAAGCAAAAAAGATAATTTAAGAATTATTGATGTGAGTGAAGACGCTCACATCGGCGGTATTTTTGCCACCGTGAGTGTCCTCACTCGCGGATTATCCTTTTAAATTCTCTTTTTCCTTTTGCCTTAAATACCAAATTTTATGTCAAGCATCCAAAGATTTTCAGACTAATGGCTGGAAAGCAAGGATGAAGATTCCTTATCCAGAAAGATTTGGCAGTCCGGATGACTTTGCAAAATTGAAGCGGGATGGATGTTGGTGATTTTTCCTTTCAAACAGTCCTTGACGGCTTGCGCTTTTCGCAAATCAGGAACTGAGCAAATGATGGATTTTGACTTCATGATTTGACGAATCGACATGCTGATGGCTTGTGTGGGTACTGCTTCCAAATTAGGAAACCAACCCTCTCCCAGCTGCTGCATGCGGCAGGCATGGTCCAGATTGACAACGAGGTAAGGTTTTTCGGTTTCAAAATCAGCAGGAGGATCATTGAAGGCCAAATGTCCATTTTCCCCTATTCCTACAAAAGCCACATCAATCGGATTATTTTGAATCAAAGTCGAAAGTCGTTCGCATTCCTTTTCCGGGTCATTTTCTCCATCAATCAGGTGATAGGCTCTCAACTTGACCTTGCTAAAAAATCGCTCCATTAGGTATTTTCGAAAGCTAGCCGGATGTGTGATCGGAAGTCCGATATATTCATCCAAATGAAAAACTGTCACTTTGCTCCAATCGATGTCTTTTTCAGCCAAAAGCTGCTTCAGCGTTTCAAATTGACTGGTGCCCGTCGCCAAAACAATATTGGCAAAACCTTGATTTTCGATGGCTTTTCGAATCAGTTCAGCTCCGGTTTTTCCGGCCTTTTGACCCAATTCGATTGGATTTGGAGAAATGGAAATAGTCATGATTTAGGTTTATTCAAGGTCCTCCAGACGATATTCAAAGTCACTTTGCAAATCTTCATGAAGGGTAGAAATCAGTTTTTTTGCCTTTCCAAGCTGGACTTGGTTCAGGTTTGCAATGACGGGATGCCTAAAACTGAGGTATTCGTATTTCTTGAGCATTTCGCAGAAATACAGAATTAATTCGGCTTGGTCGGCTTTGTTTTTACTGAGCTTGAGAGATTTGTTCAATTTTCTCCGAATGGCTTGAGCTGATTTCTTGGCGAGATGGTAGTTTTTGGTGTTGGCGGTTTGAAATGCCTCATCCAAGTCCTCTTTCACCTCATCCACAAATAGCAGAGGATGGTCTCTTTCATTGAGTTTGAAATAGAGAAAGGCTTTATTGTCTCTTGAAAACTTGGCCAAATCGGCAATTAGATCAATCAATTCCTTTTCAGAGAGATAACTGAGATCTTTTTTGAGTTGGGCCAAACTGGGAATTTCCATCAGGGCTTGCTTTTTCTTCCAAATAAATAAAAATCTAGACTAAATCTCCCCGAACCCATCAGTCCCAATCCTAAAAAGCATAGACTCAACATAAATGGTAACAGTCCGTCATCCAGGATTCTGCCACCATGGGCGAAAACCACCGCGACAATCAGGGTAAAAGCCATGGAAAATGCCCCTATTCTGATTCCAGCCAATACGAACAAGGCAGAGATCAATTCCACCCATTGGGAAAGCGGGGCCAAAACATCCGGGATTGGCCAATTGAGACTTTCCAAAAATCCTTGGAGTTCCGCCATTTTCCCGTCAAAAAGATAAGAACTGCTGGCTTTTGCCATGTAAATGCCCAGACCAAACCGAAGGATAAGAATTCCAATATCCAAAAAGGTTAAGCGATAAATGCTTTTACTGTTTTTCATAGGACCCAAGTGGTAAATAGGTAAATCGTCAACATTCCCCAAGCCGTCCCGGTCACCATACTCAGGATAGCCAAAAGAACTGC
>JAJLJS010000209.1:0-8553 GCA_033844545.1 Cyclobacteriaceae bacterium
CCTGTGAAAGTCAGTTCATAAGTCAAATCTCCGGTCAAATTACCTCTGGTTGACACCAACAGGTCCAAACCTCTGTTCAACATTTGACCTACGTTAACTGAAGGTGCTGCCGCGTTACTACCTGCTGTCAATGGAATTGGAACAGTGAACAACAAGTCTTTGGTATCCTTCTTCCACCAGTCAAAGATTACATCCAATCGTCCATTGAAGAAAGTACCGTCAAAACCGATGTTTTGAGTTACGGCAGTTTCCCATTGTGCATTCGGGTTACCGATTCTGGATCTTCTAAAACCGATAATGGCATTGGAGTTAGAACCGTTGATGTCATAGGAAGAAGCACCTACGTTTCCGGAGAACAAAGAGTATTGGTTGTTTGGATCAACGTTGTTAGAGTTACCCATTTCACCCCAACCTCCGCGGATTTTCAAATCATCAATCCAGGTGGCTGACTGCAAGAAAGTTTCAGAAGAAATTCTCCAAGCAGCAGAAAATGCCGGGAACACCCCGTATCTGGCATTTTCACCGAATCGTGAAGAACCGTCACGTCTTACCACTGCACTGACAATGTACTTGTCATTGTAGGTATATTTTACCTGACCGAAATAAGAGGCAAAGTTTACTCCTTTAAACTGTCCGGAGTTTACTTGTCTTGTTCCAACTGGCAAGTTGGAAATGGTGATAAAGTCAGGGTCAGTCGAGAATGGATTCTGTCCAGAAGCGTCAATATTTCTAGTAACACCTGTGTTCAAAGCTTCCTGTCCTACCAAGACATCAAATGCATGCTTGTCGATTGTCTTTTTATAAGATACCGTGTTTGTAAATGTCCATCCAAAAGAGAAACCTGATCCTTCACTGTACCCAAAAGCTGAGTTATTCTCGGAGTTTTCGTATTGTAGACGAGAATAGTTCCAGTAATAGTAGTTGTTATACTGACCACCAATGGAAGTACGGAAAGTCAAATTATCAATGATGTCCCATTCTCCATAGATATTACCAAAGGCATTGACATTGAAGTTTCTGTTGTTCAATTGTCCTTCTCTAGAAGCCACTGGGTTTCTAGGGTTGTTAAAGCCTCTGGAGGCAGTACCGGCATATCCCCCGAATTCATCATACACTGGGATGATGGAAGGCATACGGAAGGCTTGAAGAATGTCATTTTCGTCATCAGATACCCCACGACCTCCTGTACCACCTTGCTGACCTAGCACTTGTCTGTAGGTACCTTGGAAGTTTTGACCGATTCGGATTCTTTTGGATACGTCAAACTCAGAGTTTGCTCTCAAAGAATATCTTTTAAAGGTATTTCCGATCATGATACCATCCTGATCCTGCATCCCGAAGCCGATATAATATCTAGAGGCTTCAGAACCACCGCTAAAACCCAAGGAGTGTCTTTGTAGCGGTGCTGGACCAGTTAACTCATCATACCAGTCTGTACCTTCACCGGTCATAGCTCTGGTCAACTGACGAACAGTTCCTTTGGTAGGATCGATGTTATACCATTCTCTTTGTTGCTCCAATTGAGCGGCAGTAAGTGGACCAGGCTGTCCTGATGCCACACCCAAAGCACCCGTTGTTGGATTTTGGGTGATTAAGCTCAGGTAGTAAGGCATTACTGGGGAAGACCCTGTGCCAAACTGAGGATGACCATAGCTTGGAGCTCTGTTGTTCAGACGGGCAGTGTTTGTTTCTGCCAACCACGTATAGGTCGCATAATCCTGTGGATTCATCATGTCCAATCCTTTGCCGGGATCTGTCACCCCGAACATACCGTTGTAATCCACTCTCAATTTCTTGTTTCTTGCACCTCTCTTCGTGGTGTAAACGATTACCCCGTTAGCAGCACGAGCACCGTAAATAGAAGCTGCCGCAGCATCTTTCAAAACGGTAGTAGACTCGATGTCGTCAGGGTTGATAAAATCGGTAGAACCAGTAGGCAATCCGTCCACAATGTAAAGCGGCTCGTTACCACCGAAGGCACCGAAACCACGAACACGAATGATGGAAGAAGTACCCGGCTGACCGTTGGTAATTACGGTAACCCCGGAAACACGACCCTGAAGGGTTTGTTCCACGTTACCTGTTGGAATTACTGTCAGGTCTCTGGGATCTACTGTTGCAATCGCACCGGTGGTTTCTCTTCTTGAGTCAATGGAGTAACCGGTAACGACTAGTTCAGTAAGCGTTCTTTCATCAGGCTTCATAGAAACGTCGATGACGCTTCTGGACCCTACCACTTGTTCAATAGCAGCATAGCCGATAAAAGAGAAAACCAAGGTTGCTTGATCATTTGGGACATTGAGGGAGTATTTACCGTCAATGTCAGTTGCAGTACCAGTAGTAGTACCTTTCACGAGGATGGATACTCCCGGAAGGCCTACCCCGTACTCATCCAGAACCGTACCCGTAACGGTTTTCTGCGCAAAGGCAGCCCCGGCGGATAGGACTAAGAGCGTAAGGCACACACTTAGAATTTTGTAAACGTTTTTCATAAACATATTTAGATTGGGTAACAAGATTAATATCAAAACTTGTTTGTTAATTGATATGCAATCGATTGCGAAAATGCTTAGACTAATTGCAAAAGAATTCAAATAGAGCTGTTCTGAACAATTTTGCGACTATACCTGGGCTGAAAATGCCCCGCGAACTAAATAACCGATAGGTTTAAATGCATCGGACGACGCATGGAGAGAGTAGGATAATACTAAGTAATAAGGAACATAGGCTATGAGATTGGGTTTAATTGTTAATTCTTAATCGTCAATGTTAAATAATCTAAAACAATTTTCAAATTCAATCTCTCAAATAAAATTCCGAAAAGCGGGTTTTTTTTGAATTTTTCCTAATATCCTACCTTTGATCATTAAAATAATCTCCTCAAACCCAGCCAAAATTAGAATCATTTTTCCCTGGCCTTTAAGAATATCGGAGAGAAAATGACTAATTAATCCATTATCGTAAAAAACTCCTTTTCCTCTCTTAATTCCTGAAATAAGGGATCGATATAGGCGCGGTTAGCCAATTGGCTGTTGCTCAGTATGGCTTTCCTAAGTTGAATCAGAGCCACTTCTTTTTGACCTGACTCTGCGGCAATCATTGCCAGACCGTAATACCCATATCCGAAATCTCTTCCCAATATTACAGACTCTTCAAATGCCTGATTGGCTTGAGAATATTCTCCCAAGAGAAAATAAGCTAATCCCTTATTAAAATAATCCTTGGGATCCTTGAATTCGTACTGAAATCTCAGCGTGGAAAGCTTGTAGTCCCCTCTCAAAATATCCAAAGCCCCTCTCAGAGATTCATTGGCCGTGACAAATTCCAAAGGCTGATTTCCGGTACTTGCCTCGGACAGTTTCTTATAAGCCTCCCAATACTCCCCTTTCAAAACCAATATCTGTCCCAGATTGTGAAGGCTGTATGGACTTTCCTCGATCCTCATGGCTTGGTTCAACAACCTCTCGGCTTCCGACCAGAGAACTTCCTTGGACTGTTCATCCAAGGTCCTTTGCGCTTGCCTCATTCTGACCACAGCCACATTATTATAAGGCATGGGCGATCGGAACAACTCTGTCATTTTGGAATAAATCGCGGCCTTCTCTTCCAGACTATTCGTAGCTTCCGCAGCCAAGGCCCATTCGGAAAAGGTCAGTTGGGTAGAAGCTTCAGGATTCTTCATGGCTTCCATCAGCCGGGTAGTTTGCTCCAGATTCAATCCCAACCTGGGTTTGGCTATGATCTCCAGCTTTACCGAACGCAGTTTGGGGAATAAATCTCTTTCCACCTGAGAGAAGCCGGGAATCTTTCTAAGTCTTCCGCTTTGCTCCAAATAGGACTCCCCGTTGGTCAAAACGGCGTACATTTCATCTTTCCTCTGCGTAGAAATCCCTTCATAATCTCTTAGCAGCAATCTCAAATCAAACCAATCGTTCCATCTGGAATTTACCTTCACCAAGGAATCTGGAAAAGCGCCTAGTTTTCCCTTGATCAGCTTATGAATATTTTGAGCCCTTTCCATCCCCAGCTTGCTGCTTTTCCCTTCTGAGGATTCTGGTGATTGCAGGCCGGTAAGGTTAACAGAGACCAGATTGGGATATTCTTTTAAAAACTCCTCCAGGCTTTTAAGTTCTTTTTGAAAGGTAGAATTTGATTTGATCGCTGAGGAACCCGAATCAAACAAAAAAGTAAAAGTCTCCCTTTTTTCGATCTCTCTGGTCAGCTGACCGGTGGTGATATATAAACCTACATTGGGAATGGGTTCGTCTGGAAACACCTCTCCGAGCTTTACCATGAGCTGTGGAGCGATGACCCCTTTGGCGATGGTTTTCTTTTCCAAAGGCGGGGAATTCAATTTCTTCCCTTGAAAATACTGCAATTCTAAATTTCCGGAGAGCATCCAAGGTTCAAATCCAAGGCTAAATTTTTCTGAATATTCATGGTGGGTCAGGGTCTTTTTTAAGGAAATTTCCCCCAGATCGATTTTTTCCTGATCATTGAAGAAGACTAGCTTGAGCCGAGGTGATTTGGCAGCAAGGTTGGATTCAACCGGAATAAATCCTTTAATTTCAAACTTAATTGAATCTCTCTCCATTTTTAGCTTCTGCGGAATCAGCTGAGTTTTTTCCAGGTACCTAAAATCTGAATTACCCTGAAACCCATAACTTGGAGAAAATATCAGGATCAAAAAAATAAGTTTGAGAGTTCCAAACAATCTGACATCCAAGGGACTTATAGAAAATACTCGCATTTTTTATACTTTTGAAACGACTAAACCACCACAAACCATGGAAAAGCTAAAATTATTCTTCGAGGAACGCGCCTTTGGGGTTTGCTCCAGGTTAGGGGAGAAGTTAAACTTTCCCATTGATAGCATTCGTCTATTCTTCATTTACTCCTCATTTATCACGCTCGGATCACCGGTGATTGTCTATGTCATGTTAGCGATGACGATGAAAATCAGAAAATTCTTCCGAAAGATGAACAATCCTGTGCTTTTCGATTAAAGATTCGAAAATCTCTTTTTCCCTAAGACAAAAAAGTGCCAAAAAATAAAGTTTACCGGGCCTGAACGAGGAATTCCTTGTTCGGGCCCTCTATTTTTAGTCTTGGTATAAAGGCTCCTTGTCTGGATAAAATCCCGATATCCTTTTGCTACCGATTTTGCCAATTCAGGCTTACCGGAGATCAAATACCCCAATGCAGAAGCAAATTCCAGTAGGATCTTAACCGTGAAAACCAGCCAAAATCTTCCGGAAGGCAGGTTTTTATACAGCATCCCCAGATTATTCCTGATGTTGAGGTATAATTTTCCGGGGCTGGACCTGGAGAGTGTTGCACCTCCTTGGTGAAAAACCCGAACCCTTCCCAAATACCCGATTTTTCTACCCGCGACTCTTAATCTCCAACAAAGATCAATCTCTTCCATATGGGCGAAAAAATGAGCATCGAAACCTTCTTGCCTGAAAAAATCCTCAGATCTGATCACCATACAAGCTCCGGAAGCCCAGTCTACCTGAAGAGAATCATCATATTGCCTATGGTCTGATTCCAAAACATTCCAAATTCTTCCTCTGCAATAAGGGTAGCCCAATGCATCCAAAAAACCTCCCCCTGCCCCCGCATAATCGAATTTTCCTTTTTCCTGCCAGGAAAGAATCTTGGGCTGAATGGATGCATACTCAGGGTTTTGGCCCATCCAATTCACCAATTCTATATCCCAATCTTCCGTGACTTCAACATCTGAATTCAAAAGAATAAAATATTCATATTTCCCTTTCAACTCTTCCAGCCCCCAGTTATATCCACCTGCATACCCAAAATTGGACGACAGCTCAATCAGGTGGATCCCCGGAAAATCTTTCTTGAGCAAGTTCATTGAAGAATCTGTACTTGCATTGTCGATTACCCAAACATCATGCTGACTAAACTTCAGGACAGAAGGCAAAAAAACCGGCAATACCTGTTCTCCATTGTAATTCAGGATGACAATTGCACACTTTTTCATGCGAGGGGGTGGGTTGAGCGAGGAAAGGAAAATTTCAGACTATTGCCAGCCTTTCTTTTTTCTGTCTGGATTGAGTCCTGAGTTTAGCCAAACATATTTCCAAGGTCCATGCCTGGAATATTGGGGATCATTCCTTCGGTGGCAGATTTCATTTCTGCCTTGATTTTTACCTCAATGGCTTCTATGGCCTTATTGGTAGCTGCCACGACGAGATCAGAAAGCATTTCCTTGTCTGAGGGAGTCAATAGGGAATCATCCATCTCGATCTTGAGCACTTTTCTGGCTCCATTGACCTGGACTTTCACCATCCCTGCTCCTGCCTCACCTTCCGCAGTGAGAAAAATCAATCTTTCCTGAACTTCTTTAATTTTTGCTTGGGCTTCTTTTACCTTGCCCATCATTCCCATGAAATCAAACATCTCTTTTTTTTCTTCAAATATATAGTTTTCAAACACCTGAATACCTTTCAGGGTTTTTCTGTTTTACAAGATCAATCCGCCATTTAAAATATACTATTCCCGCTAAAGAAAATACCAAGGGATTTTTCCCTACAAACACCAACCTCCAAAAGAATAATCCGTCTTTATTGACAATTACCCAAAATAAATCAACCTATGAAAACCCTCGAAAAAATTGAAAAGGAGGCATTGCCCAATTTAAAATTCTCGAAGACCGAGGTACTACGGGATCCTGAAAAAAGAAAACTAAGGGCAGCTGATCTATACCGGGCCCAAACCTTGGGAAACCTCCTCCAAACCAAAGTCAACATTACTTTTGAAACGGAAGATCACCAAATGTATCAGGTAAATACCACCATCTGGGCAGTGGGAAACGACTTTGTTTCTTTGAAAAGCGGGATTTATCTTCCCATCCATTGCATCCACGAAGTGAATTAATCCTGCAGAATTTGGCGAATCGCTTTTTCAAGGCTTAAACTTTCCTGCTCCCCTGTACTGAGGTTTTTCACCGAAACAGCATGGCTCTGGATCTCATTATCTCCACAAATCCCCACATAGGGGATTTCTTTTTTGGCAGCAAACTCAAGCTGCTTTTTGATTTTGGCCTGATCTGGGTAAATCTCCGTCTTCACACCTGCTTTTCGGAAATGTGGCAATAGGGAAAGGGCATAGGCAAAGCCTTTCGCATCAAAATAGGTGAGCAGCAATTGGGTACTGTTTAGGCTGTCTTCCGGAAAAAGCTGAAGCTCGTCCAAAACGTCATACAATCGATCCACCCCAAAAGAAAACCCGACGCCGGAAATTCCCGGCATCCCAAACACGCCGGTGAGGTTATCATACCTTCCTCCCCCGCTTACAGAGCCTATGGATACGCCATTTACTTTGACTTCAAAAATTGCCCCGGTGTAATAGGACAAACCCCGAGCAAGCATGACATCAAAGTCCACAAACTCCAATCCCTCACCCATCTGATTCAGGATCTCAAAAACTTGTTCCAATTCCTCCACCCCTTTCAGACCAGTCTCTGAATCTTTCAGAAATCCCTTCAAAAACTCAAGCTTTCCCTGAATATCACTTTCCAAAGCGACCAAAGGAGCTAAATTTTGAATCGAACCTAACCCAAAACCTTTTTGTGAAAGTTCCTCCTGGACTTTTTCCCATCCGATTTTATCCAGCTTGTCAATGGCCACACACAGAGGCCCTTCTTTTCCTGCCTCACCGATAGCTTCGGCAATTCCGGTTAGTATTTTTCGGTTGTTGATTTTGATCTGATAATCGGTCAATCTCAGCTTGGAAAAGACCCTTCTGATCATCAGGATAATTTCCGCTTCGCACACCAGACTTTCTGTCCCGACCACATCCGCGTCGCATTGGTAAAATTCCCTGTATCGCCCTTTCTGGGGTCGGTCAGCTCTCCACACCGGCTGAATTTGATACCGCTTAAATGGGAAAGTAAGTTCATTCCGATTCATCACCACATACCGGGCAAATGGTACGGTCAAATCATAACGAAGGCCTTTTTCTGAAACTTTCGGCAAAACTGCAGAAGCTCCGGAGGAAATATCCTCTTCTTGTACATCTTTGAGGAAATCCCCACTATTGAGAATTTTAAAAAGCAATTGATCTCCCTCATCCCCGTACTTTCCTGTAAGCGTGGCGAGATTCTCCATGGCGGGAGTCTCGATCTGCTGATAGCCAAAAAGTTGAAATGTATCTTTAATCGTATCCAAAATATAGGTTCTTCTTGACATTTGGACAGGTCCAAAATCCCGGGTTCCTTTGGGAAGGCTTGGCTTTTGCATAAGCTAATTTTGGTGAATGAAGGCCAAATTTACGTCAAAATCCCAAAAAACCGGTCTGGAAACCCAGAATCCCTCAGAATAAAGTTGGAAGAATTTTAGGCAGAAAGAATTTGTATTTCTATCTTTGCGCCTCATTTCGAATCCAAAAACTTAAACATATACAGCCATGGGTGTTACTACTCTAAAAAGAAAATTGAGAAGAAAAAGACAGAGCCAGAATGCTCGAGTGATCAAAATCAAGCAGTTGAGCGCTAAGCCTGTGATCAAGAACGTGGACATTGAAGAG
>JAJLJS010000210.1:0-1169 GCA_033844545.1 Cyclobacteriaceae bacterium
GCTCCGCAAAGTCTTGCAACAGCAGCACATAAAATCCCGATCGTCCCAGGCCCGATCACCAGCACGCGATCACCGGGTTTGATATGGGAATTTCCGACCAAGGCATTGAAAGCGACACAGCAAGGTTCAGTCAGGCAGGCTTCTTCGAAGGAAAGATTTTCCGGAACGGTGTGAAGACAACGAGCCGGAACTCTGACGAACCGAGTCATGGCTCCATTGACTCCATAGCCAAAGCCTTTGCGGGTTGGGTCTAAATTGTAGAGTCCGACTTTGCTCATGGGGTTCAGAGAGTCGATCACGGCAGCGGTTTCGGATACCACCCGATCGCCGACTTTCCAGCCAGAAACCCTAGACCCCAACTTGGCGATTTTTCCGCCAAATTCATGACCCAAGACCACCGGATAGTTTACGGGCCAACTGTGGTCGGATGTCCACTGATGAAGGTCAGATCCACAGACACCGACATTTTCGACTTCGAGCAAAATATCTTCTTCGCCGATTTCAGGAACAGGGATTTCTCGGATTTCTACCGAATGCTTTTGCTCAGAATAGTTGACTACTGCGGGTATTTTGGTGCTGGACATGGCTTAGGATTTAGAGGGGAAAACAGGGGTTTGGGCATGGATAGCTTCGCAGATCATTCGAAGGGAAGACTCCAAATCACCGTCAGCCGTTTTAAATGAATCTGCATCGATGGTCAGCGGAGCGCCTAATACTACCAGTGGTGCTCCATATTGCGGGCATTGGATCGCCTGCTCAAGGGAAAGTCCCCCTACAGCCTGTACCGGAATATTGACCGCAGCGACTACCTCGCGAAGTTGATCAAGCGGACTAGGCATTCGATGGCCTGCTGCAGCAATGCCTCTTCGCTCATCGTAACCGATATGATGAATCACATAATCACAACCCAGATCTTCCAAAAATTTGGCCCCCTCCACCATATCCGGACAGACCATATTGTCGCCCATGACTTGTACGCCAAAGTCTTTTCCTGCTTTGACCACACACTTGATCGTTTCGGCATGAGCACGGGCCATGACCACCACATGGGTAGCACCGGCTTTGGCCATCATTTCAGCCTCCAGATAGCCTCCGTCCATGGTTTTGAGATCGGCAACGATGGGAATTCCGGGAAAAGCTTCTCTGAGTTTCCGAACCCCATGAAGTCC
>JAJLJS010000211.1:0-6012 GCA_033844545.1 Cyclobacteriaceae bacterium
CTCTGTGCTTACCACCATCTCCAGTGTGGAAGGAGTGCGGGTCAGGTTTCAAATCAGCGAGCGGGAATATTTGAGAATAGCCCAACTCAGTCAGGAGGATCTGGAAAAGGCCAAGAAAAATGTGGAGCTGGTTTTGGCTGATGGTTCTGTCTATTCCGAAAAAGGAGAAGTGAATTTTGCAGACCGGGAAATTGATCCCAAAACGGGTACCCTTACCGTGGAAGCTTCTTTTCCCAACCCTTCTGGACTTTTGCGTCCAGGACTATTTGTGAAAGTCCGTGTTCTACTCAATACCGTAGAGTCTGCAGTGCTCGTCCCTCAGCGGTCAGTATTCCAACTTCAAAATCTCAATCAGGTCTTCACCGTCAGCGACTCCAGCACCCTCAAAGCGACCACCGTCGAAGCTGCACAAAAAGTAGGAGATGCCTGGATCATCAAAAGTGGCCTGAAGCCGGGCGACAAAGTAGCCATAGTAGGAACTGCAGGCTTGACTGCCAATGCCAAAGTAGAGGTAGTGGAACAATCCTGGTCTCCCAAAGGCAATTGAAATTGATCTTTTCACAAAAAATTATCTCCCAACACAATGAGTGAGTTTTTTATAAGAAGACCGATCGTCGCCATGGTGATCTCCATTTTGATGATCATCATGGGACTGATCACCTTGGGTGGCATCCCCATTTCCAAATACCCGGACATTACCCCTCCCATGGTTCAGGTGACTACCACCTTCACCGGAGCCAATGCCGTAAATGTGGAACAGGCAGTCGCTACCCCAATTGAACAACAAGTGAACGGGGTGGAAGAAATGTTGTACATGAAATCCATCAACGCAGCAGACGGTTCACTGACCCTGCAAGTTTCTTTTGAAGTAGGTACCGATTTGGACAATGCCAACATGTTGACCCAAAACCGGGTATCTCAGGCCAATGCAAAAATGCCGACTGAAGTCAAAAACTTTGGGGTGACCACCAAAAAGTCTCTGGTTTTCCCGCTGATGCTGGTGTCACTTTCCTCCCCCAATCAGACCTATGATGCATCTTTTCTGAACAACTATGCGAATATCAACATCGTCGATCAGCTCAAGCGGGTCAAAGGTGTCGGTGATGTGATTCTTTTCGGGGGAGCAGATTATTCCATGCGAATCTGGCTGGATCCGGATCAACTGACCAAGCTTGATCTGACCGTGAACGATGTGTCCAACGCCGTGAGAAAGCAAAATGCCATCTCCCCTGGCGGGAAATTTGGAGCACCTCCTTCCCCGGAAGGAGTCGAATATACCTACACCGTAACCCTTCAGGAACGGTTGGTCACCGAAGAAGAATTCGGAAACATCATTGTCAAATCTGACGAAAAGGGTTCCATTGTTAGGCTAAAAGACATCGCAAGAATTGAGCTGGGTCTGGACAATTACAACTCCTCCAGCCGGTTGAATTCTAAGGCAGCCTCCACCATCGTAGTTTACCAAATGCCAGGATCCAATGCCTTGGAAGTGGCCGAATCTATCCAAAATACGGTTGCAGATTTGGAAAAATACTTTCCGGATGATTTGCGCTATGACATTTCCCTGAATACCACCCGGGCAATTTCGGTGGGGATCGAGGAAATTGTACATACCTTATTTGAAGCGGTTTTCCTGGTGATTCTGGTGGTGTTTATTTTCCTCCAAGACTGGAGAGCTACTCTGATCCCTTTGCTGACGGTACCTGTCTCCCTCATCGGTACCTTTATTATTTTCCCTATGCTGGGATTCTCCGTGAACGTCCTTTCTCTACTGGGTCTGGTACTCGCGATCGGTCTGGTGGTGGATGATGCCATTGTGGTAGTGGAAGCGGTCATGCATAACATTGAGCATGGCATGAAGCCTAAAGAAGCTACCCAAAAAGCGATGAAAGAAGTCGGCGGACCGGTAATTGCGATTGCCTTGATTTTGGCGGCGGTATTTGTGCCAGTAGCTTTTGCGGGAGGAATCACCGGGAGATTGTATCAGCAGTTCGCGATTACCATCGCAATCTCCGTATTGTTCTCTGCATTCAATGCCTTGACCTTAAGCCCTGCACTTTCAGCCATTATTCTCAAGCCCAAAAAAGAATCCAATGGACTACTGCAGCGATTTTTCAATTCCTTCAACCGAGGTTTCGACAAATTCACCTTGGGCTATACCGGAGTTGCCGGAGCTGTGGCCAAAAAGTCCATCCGTTCCTTGGTGATTATCGGTTTTGTGGTCGGAGGTATTCTCCTCCTCAATGGAGGTATACCCAGTGGGTTTGTTCCGGAAGAGGATGAGGGTTATTTCCTGATCAATGTCCAGCTACCGGATGCGGCCTCTTTGGAAAGATCCGATGAAGTGGCCAAAAAAGTGGAGGCAATCCTTGGAGGCTTTGAGGAAGTTGAATATTCCACCATGGTATTAGGTTACAGCTTGTTGACCCAATCCTACTCCACCAACAATGCCTTTGTCTTTGTTTCGCTAAAACCTTGGGAAGAACGGACCAAAACCGCCAAGCAGCTGATTCAAGAGGCCAATATGGCCTTCCGAAGTACAGTCACCGAGGCTACCACCATTGCCTTTGGCCCCCCGCCTATCGAAGGTTTGGGAACTTCCGCAGGCTTTACACTCCAGCTTCAGGATCGGTCTGGAAATACTCCTCAATACCTGGATCAGCAGACTCAGGCCTTTATAGCAGAAGCCCGAAAGCGACCTGAAATCGGGAATATCTTTTCCCTGTATCGATCCAATGTGCCTCAGAAAAAAATCCTGATCGATTACGACAAGGTGGAAAAATTGGGAATTGACCTGAGCGAGGTGACCAGCACGATTTCCACCTATCTGGGAAGCTCCTATGTGAATGACTTTAACCGATTCGGACGGCAGTACAAGGTTTTTGTCCAGGCAGAAGGCGAAGATCGAATGAATCCTGATGACCTAGCCAGATATTATGTTAGAAGCAAAACCGGTGAAATCATCCCGCTAAGCACGATCACTACCGTGGAAGACAATACCGGGCCTTCCTACACCAATCGATTTAATATGTATCGGGCAGCAGAAATATCCGGAGCCCCTAAGGAAGGCTTCTCCTCCGCGGATGCCCTTCGCGCCCTGGAAGAAGTGGCCGCAGAAATGCCCAAGGAAATCGGCTATGCCTGGAGCAACATGTCTTACCAGGAAAAAGCCGCCGAAGGTACAGGAGGCACGATGTTCCTGATGGCTTTGATCTTCGTATTTCTGATTTTGGCCGCTCAATACGAAAGCTGGACGCTTCCGTTTTCGGTCTTGCTGGGTGTACCGGCAGCGGTATTCGGAGCTTTCTTGGGTCTATGGCTGGGAGGACTTTGGAGTGTCAGCTACGTCAACAATGTTTTTGCCCAAATCGGATTGGTTATGTTGATTGGCTTGACCGCGAAAAACGCCATTCTGATCGTGGAATTTGCCAAAATGCTCCATGAAGAACAGGGCAAATCACTTTATGAAGCCGCTTTGGAATCTGCCAAACTTCGACTTCGCCCCATCTTGATGACTTCCTTCGCCTTTATGTTGGGGGTAGTTCCACTTCTTACGGCCTCCGGCGCTGGTGCAGAAGCCAGAAAAGTCATGGGGATGGCCGTATTCAGCGGAACTTTGATCGCTACCATTATCGGGGTGATCGTGGTTCCCGGACTTTATGTCCTGATTGAAAGTCTGGTGAAGAAAAAGAAACCCAATTCACCTACTGCCTCCACTGTTTCACCTTCTGAACCGACACATTAAGATGAAAAATTTAATCCTACCGATATTCTTCATTTTGGTTTTGGCAGGCTGCGCCGTCGGACCTAAGTACAGCCGACCCGAAACTGTGGAAACCCGTACACCTGCTGGCTATACTTTTGCCATTTCCTCTGCAGACTCTATCACCAACCTGGATTGGTGGGAGGTCTATCAGGATACCGCTTTACAGTCCCTGATTCAATACGCTTTGGATTCCAATCTAAACCTCCTCACCGCAGTAGCCAGAGTGGAAGAAGCCCAGGCAATTTTGGGGTACAACAAGGCTAATTTGGGGCCGGCATTTGGCGTGAGCGGGGCAGCACGAGCTTCGGATTTTCGGGAAAATGCGGCAGAAGCGGGTGTAGCATTTAATTCCAATGCATACTCTCTCTTGGGAAATGTATCCTGGGAAATTGACATTTGGGGAAAACTCCGACATGCCAACCGGGCTGCCTTTGCGGAACTTTTGGCTACGGAAGAAAGTCGGAAATCGATCTACATCAGCTTGGTCGCACAGATTGCAGAGCTTTATTTCAACTTGAGGGGTTTGGATGAACGCTATCAGATCACCAAAAGAACCTATGAAACCCGTTTGGAATACCTTCGGATTATCAATCTGAGATTTGAACAGGGAGAAGTGTCCGAACTGGATAAATTGCAGGCAGAGCAAATCGCCGCCGACGCAAAAGCGCAGCTTTACAGCTTGGAGAGAGGAATCATCTTCACGGAAAATGCCATCAATATCCTTTCCGGAAAACCTTATTCTCCGATCATTCGAGGGCTTCAAAACAATCAACAACTCCTTCCACTTGACATCCCAAGCGGACTCCCCTCCGAGCTTCTGGAGCGAAGACCCGATATCCAGGAAGCTGAGCAATTGCTCGTGGCTCAAACCGAAAGAATCGGCGTGGCCATCGCCATGAGATTTCCTACCCTTAGCCTAACCGGGTTCTTTGGCGTGGCCAGTCCGGATATTTCCAGATTATTGGTCCCGGAAGCAGTTTTGGGATCCATTACCGGGCAATTGGCAGCCCCGCTGTTCCAATTTGGCCAAAACAAAAGAAGAGTGGAAGTGGAACGGGCACGTGCCAAGCAGTTTGCCTACCAATACGAGCAAACGGTGATCGAAGCCTTTGCCGAGGTGGAAAACTCACTGGCTGAGATTCGCACCTATACCAACGAATACGAGGCCAGAATGCAACAAGTCGCGGCCACCGAAAAATCCCTCATGCTTTCCAAAGCCCTGTATGACAATGGGTATACCTCTTTCTTGCAGGTATTGGATGCAGAGCGGGAGCTTTACTATTCCGAATTTGAAAAATCACTGGCCTTGCAAAACCAACTCATCGCATCCGTGAGACTTTACAAGGCACTTGGCGGAGGATGGTGAGGGAATTGGGAGAGGGAAGACTGAAGAGAAAGAGTTGAGATTAAGGCCGAGGGATTTCTCCCCCGGCTTTTTTGTTCTCCACAGCTCAAAACTGAAATCATTTTTTGGGATGGTTTTTTGTTCAGTTAGAAAACTTAACCCGTAACGGGGTCAAAGCTTTGCAGGTAAGCGGACGTTTCGAAAAAGGATTGGTTTCTGGAAAAGGAACCGATGACGATCATGTCCTTTTAGGAAAGGAAATAAGGCAGTCGACCAAATGTCTCAAATTCTTATGGACTTCCTGAAAGGAGAAGAAATTTGGCGAATTATGTAATAAATATAAATAACGTGCTACAAAACAGCCTTTAGCTGACGGGTGAAAGGTTAAGTACAAGGTTTTGGCTCCGAAGAAAGATTGGGTTTCGGGTGACAAGAAAGTGCTGCGAAACCGCCAAAAGCCATATGGAATCCGTTACCCCCCTTTCACCACCTCAAAACATTGCCTTGCAATTTCCAATTCTTCGTTGGTTGGGATTACCCAAATCTCAACCTGGGATTGGGAAGAATGAATGGCTCGGGGACCGGAATTGGACAGTTTGTTCTTTTCCAAATCGATCTGAATTCCCAAAAAATCCATCTTCTCACAGACCAGTTTCCGGGTTAGGGAATCATTTTCACCTACTCCTCCTGTAAAGACGATCGCCTCCAGTCCATTCATTGCGGCAGCGAAGGACCCGAGGTACTTTTTGATCCGATAGGCGTATAGGTTATAGGCTAAAATTGCCTCTTCCTGCCCTTCCTGATACATTTTGCCGATATCCCGCATGTCGCTGAAACCCGTCAAACCCAGCATTCCGCTTTTTTTATTGAGCAGGTTATTCACGGCATCAAGGGTAAAGCC
>JAJLJS010000212.1:0-14074 GCA_033844545.1 Cyclobacteriaceae bacterium
TATCGGGATTGGCTGATCCATGCGTTTAATCAGAAGATGCCTTATGACCGATTTTTGACTTGGCAGCTGGCAGGAGATCTTTTGCCCAACCCAAGCAAGGAACAGATTCTGGCGACAGCCTTTAACCGAAACCACAAATACACTGAAGAAGGAGGGGTAATTCCCGAGGAATACCGCATCGAATATGTTCTGGATAAAACAAACACCTTCAGCAAAGGAATCTTGGGTATAACCATGGAATGTGCCCAATGCCATGACCATAAATATGATCCCTTCTCCCAAAAAGAATACTATGAGCTCTTTGCCTTCTTCAACAACAGTCAAGAGAAGGGGTTCGAAGGAGATGTGAGTATTTCCAAACCAGCCAAAACCCCAATACTTTGGATAGAACAAGAGGACCTAAATGGAATCTTGAGCTTCATCAATCATCCTGATACTTCCCGGCTGAGCATTTCAGTCATGGGAGAATTAGAGGAATCGGAAAAACGAACGACCTATATATTGGACCGGGGAGTTTATGATGCTCCGACTGAACCAGTAGAACCATCCACTCCAGCATCAATCTTTGAATTTCCGGAGAATCTTGAAAAAAACAGACTTGGCTTAGCCCAATGGGCCACTTCCAGAGACAACCCACTAACTTCCAGGGTTTTTGTCAATCTGATCTGGCAGGAAATTTTTGGAAATGGTATCGTTAAATCAGCGGGTGATTTTGGAATGCAGGGAGATTTGCCCACCCATCCGGAGCTGCTGAATTGGCTGGCCGCAGATTTTATGGAAAACGGCTGGAATATCCAGCGGCTTCAGAAACAGATTTTGCTTTCCTCCACCTATAGACAATCGGCCAAAATAACCAAAAAACACCTGGAAACCGATCCGGATAATTTCTATTTGTCCAGAGCTCCCAGACTACGATTACCCGCAGAAAATATCCAGGATTTGGTTTTGGCCAGTAGTGGGCTTTTGGTCACAGATATCGGAGGTCCAAGTGTAAAGCCTTATCAGCCATCCGGACTTTGGGAAGCGGCTACCTCGGGTCGTGGGGTTTTGGCAACCTATGTTCAGGATTCAGGTAAAAAGCTCTACCGAAGAGGCATCTACAATTTCATTAAGCTAACTGTCCCACCGCCCAAAGCGATCATTTTTGACTCCAGCAACAGGGATCGATGTGAAATAACCAGAAACAGAACCAATACCCCACTTCAAGCTTTGGTCATGCTCAATGACCCAATGGTCCTGGAGGCGTCAAGAGTTTTGTCTACCAAACTAACAGAAACATATCCTGATCCAGAAATTGCGATCGCAGAAGCCTTCAAACGGATTCTTTGCCGCGAAATGAAGCCCAAAGAGCAATCCCTTCTTCTGGATTATTATACTGCTGAATTGGAGGAATTTGAGAAAAATCCGGAAAGCATTCAAGCTACCCTGGACGTTGGGGAATATCCAATGAATTCCAAAGCAGTTACTGCCCAAAATGCAGCCCTGATGCGGGTCATCGTCAGTCTGTACAACCTGGAAGAAACCATAACCAAGAGCTAACATGGAAAAGGAAATAGTAGAGCAAGGTCTAAATCACAACCGAAGAAAATTCCTATCCAGATTAAGTCTTGGCCTTGGGAGTGCAGCCTTGGGCTCTCTTTTGATCCCTGGCTTGTTTGATGGAAGGAAAGAGGCTGAGGAATCCATGATGCGGGCTTTGCCACATTTTGCTCCAAAGGCTAAGCGAATCATTTACCTATTTCAAAATGGAGCTCCTTCCCAATTGGAAACTTTTGATTATAAGCCCCTTTTGCAAAAAAACTTTGGACAGGAACTTCCGGATTCCATCCGAATGGGGCAGAGACTCACGGGTATGACGGCTGGACAGTCTTCTTTCCCCCTGGTCGGATCCTATTTTGATTTCAACCAGTATGGTCAGAGCCGTGCCTGGATTTCTTCGCTTTTTCCCCATCTGGCGTCCGTAGTGGATGATTTGTGCATTGTCAAGTCCATGCATACGGAGGCAATTAACCATGATCCTGCCTTGACTTTTTTCCAGACTGGGGCTCAGGTCGGCAATCGTCCCAGCATGGGCTCTTGGCTCAGCTATGGATTGGGAAGTGAAAATGAAAATCTGCCTGCTTTCTGTGTTTTACTTAGCCGTGGAAAAGGAAACGGACAAGGCGTGTATTCCAAACTCTGGTCCAACGGCTTTCTGGATGCCAAACATCAGGGCGTTCAGTTTTCGAATTCAGAAGACCCGGTTCTTTATCTCAGCGACCCGGAAGGAATGTCCAGAGATCAGCGGAGAAAAATGCTGGACCATATTGCGGCCATGAATGATATTTCTTACAGGCAATTCAACGACCCAGAGATTACTGCCAAAATTCAACAGTATGAAATGGCGTACCGAATGCAAACGGCCGTGCCTGAAATCACCGATGTCACCAAAGAACCTGACAGTATAATCAAACTCTATGGTCCGGAATGCTTGGTTCCCGGAACCTATGCCGCAAATTGCCTTTTGGCAAGAAAGCTATCGGAAAATGGAGTTCGGTTTGTCCAACTTTATCATCAGGGCTGGGATGCTCATGACAACCTGCCCAATCAGATGATCGGTCAGGCAAAAGATGTGGATCAGGCTTCGGCTGCTTTGATTACAGATTTGAAACAAAGGGGTCTTTTGGACGAAACCCTGGTGATTTGGGGAGGAGAATTTGGTCGGACCAATTACTGTCAGGGAAAAATCGCACCCGAAAATTACGGAAGGGATCACCACCCCAGAGCATTTTCCATATTCATGGCAGGAGGAGGAGTAAAATCCGGAATCGTCTATGGAGAAACAGATGACTTTGGCTACAACATCACCGAAAATCCGGTCCATGTGCACGACTTCCAGGCGACTGTGCTACACCTGATGGGAATTGACCATGAAAAATTAACCTATAAACACCTGGGCCGACGATATAGATTGACAGATGTGCACGGAAATGTAGTCAAAGACCTTATTGCCTGATAGAATGACTAGATTTTCGAAGATTACCTCCGGATTGGAAAACCTGCTTTTCGTTTGGCTGGGTTTGACGGGAGTTTTGATTTTAGGGGGAGAAAATCTCACCATACCTCCGATTCTCCAGGTTTTTGGGAGACTCCATCCCTTAATCCTCCATTTTCCGATTGTCATCCTGTTGATGGCCGTCCTGACCCTTTGGATCCGTGAAAAAAGTTGGAAAGAGGCTGGTCGAATTTTTCTATTGTTGGGCTCCAATTTCGCCGGTTTGACCGTAGTAGCTGGTCTGATCTTGGCCACCGAAGATTACGAAGGAAGCTCCTTGAATTGGCATAAATGGTTGGGAATTATATCCTTAGCAATTTCCATTTACATTTATTTTTTGGCTAAAAGGACGAATCTTATTCAAAAATTACTTGGTGCATCCTTGGCCATTTCCTTGATTTTGACCGGGCATTTTGGGGCCAACCTGACCCATGGCGAAGACTTTTTATTAGCTCCCATTGAATCCAAAAGAACTCAAGCAGTGGCCTTGGAGGAGGCAGAAATTTTTCAGCATGTAGTGATGCCAATTTTTGAGGCTAAATGCATTTCTTGCCACAAGGAAGGAAAAATGAAGGGAGAGCTCCGCTTGGACGATATGGCGGCTCTCCAAAAGGGAGGCGAATCTGGTCCTTTTTTGATTCCCGGAGAACCTGATAGCTCTGCATTCCTGCAAAGAATTCATTTGCCCTTGGAGGATGAGGATCACATGCCTCCGAAAAATAAGGCTCAGCTGAGTGAGGAAGAAATCGAGCTTTTGAGAATTTGGGTGGCCAGCGGTGCTAGTTTTGACCAGAAAGTGATAGATCTGGAAGAACAGAATCCTTTATTCGTCCTCGCATCACAAAAGTTTACCGCCGAAAAACAGTACGATTTTGATCCTGCTTCCGAATCCGATGTCCTTTCCTTATCGAATTTCTTTAGAAAAGTAAAACCGATCTATCCAGGATCACCCGCTTTGGAAGTGGCCTATTTTGGCTCCTCGGCTTTTGATCCGAATTCTTTGAAAGAATTGAAAAAAATCCGAACCCAGATCGTCAAAGTGAATCTCAATCGAATGCCTTTGGGAGAGGTCTCTTTGGGATTTTTGGAAGATTTGAAAAATCTGGAGGAGCTCCAGCTCAACTTCACGGACCTAAAAACCGAGCAACTTCAGGTCCTCCAAAAATTACCCAGTTTGCGAAAATTGGCTATTTCCGGAAACAAACTTGGTCCGGGTAGTATGGAATATTTGTCTCGCTTAACCCAGCTGAGCCATCTTTACTTTTGGGAATCCGGCTTGAGCGAGGAAGACCAAAAAAAGCTTCAATCTCAACTCCCAAAGACCCAAATTGACTTTGGATTCAATAGCAAAGGAATAATTCTTGCCCTCAATCCTCCCAAAATTGAATTCGAAAAGTTGATGTTTGCAGATTCAGCCAAAGTCGAATTCTCCCATCCCATTCGGTCAGCAGAGCTACGGTATACCTTGGACGGTCAGGACCCAGACAGTATCTCCAGTTTACTTTATTCCCAACCAATTTATCTTAAAGAATCTGCCGAAATCAAGGTCCGGGCCTTTGCGCAAGAATGGTCCGGTAGCGAATCTGTAAAAGCTGTTTTGTTTAAGAAAGGTAAAAATCCAGTCTCAGCCAAGCTGACATTTGAGCCAAACCCAAAATACAAAGCTCAGGAAGTCGCAACTTTATTTGACGGAATAAAAGGCAAAGCGAATCATACCTCCGGAGAATGGCTGGGATACTCTGAGAAGATTTTTGAAGTGACACTCACCCTGAATCCCCAGCATCCTCCAAAGGAAATCCAAGCCAGTTTACTTTTGAATGAGAGTGCTTACATATTTCCTCCGGAATCAGCTGAGCTTTGGGTTTCTTCCCATGGAAAGTGGAAAAAAGTACCTATTCAGGCTCCAGCCCAATCCGAAAAATTTGGAGAAGCAAGGTTTGGCCTGCTCAAATACCCACTTCCTGATGAGCCATTTGACCAAGTGAAATTGAGGTTAAAACCCATTTCACAACTTCCAAAATGGCATCCTGGAGCAGGCTCAAAAGGCTGGGTATTCGTGGATGAAATCTTTCTTTATTGAGCCCACAAAAGGCCAGTTAGGACAAAAGGTTCCTTGCACGGGGATCAATAAAAATATCCCCAAAATCCAAACCTAGATTGGGAAATTCCTGTTTCGGAAACGAGATTGTATTTCATATCAAGCCAAAATTCCCTAGCTTGAGAGAATGAGAGGAATTCAGTCCCAACAATTTTAGTAACATGAATTCAGAACTTGTTAGAAAGCAGTCTACCGTATTTTTTTCAGACATTGTTGGGTACACCCGACTGATGGGAATCGACGAGGATGCAGCATTTCAGTTAATGAAGGAAAATCTCATCACCCACCAAGAGGTCTTTTCGAAGTATGGAGGCCAGCTGGTGAAAGAGTTGGGAGATGGAATTTTGGGAGTATTTGAAAGCCCGGAAGATGCCTTAAACGCTTCCCTGGAAATCCAAAAAATATGCATGCAGCACCAAAAATTCCAACTTCGGATAGGGCTGCATTGTGGGGATATCATTTTTGATCATGGGGATGTTTTTGGGGATGCCGTGAACCAAAGCTCCAGAATTCAGAGCGTAGGCGTGCCTAGCAGTATTTTGGTTTCCGGGCAGCTCATCCAAAAACTTGGAAAAAACAACAAATTTTCTACGCTTCCCTTGGGGACTTTTGAGCTTAAAAACGTGGCGCACAAAGTAGAACTTCATGCGCTAACCAATCCCCCCTTGAATATTCCCAAAAGAGCTGATGTACTCCAAAATATCAAATACCAAGAACGCAATCCCTGGATCAGATGGGGAGTTGCCAGTGCCTTTTTCATGCTGGTAATTGCCTTGCTGTATTCTCTCTTTTTTCAGGGAGCTAAATGGGGTCAAGAGAAATCCGTTGCGATAATGCCTTTTGAAAATATCAGTCAGGATGCCAGCCATGAATATTTTGCGGAAGGATTGACTGGGGATATTATTTATCAACTTTCTGAAATTGATTCCATCCGTGTGGTTCCATTCGAACAGGTCGAAAATTTCAAGGATTCGGACCTTTCATTGGATTCTTTGGGAAAAATATTTGAAGTAAAAACCATTTTAGAAGGGAGTGTAGATTTTATTGGTTCGAAAGTCCAGATCAATGTCCGCTTGGTGGATATTGCCAATGCCAAAAATATCTGGTCTGAGACCTATACGAGGGAAAATACCGGCATCATCAGCCTCCAGAATACCATTGCCCGGGAAATTGCCAGGGCCCTAAATGCGAACCTGAGTTCTCAGGAACTTTTCCAAATCGGAAAATCCCAAACCTTCAGCGCTGAAGCCTATGATCTTTACCTGAAAGCGAAAAACCTATATTTCAAATACAACCGTGAAGCCAATCAAAAGTCTATATCCTTTTTCAAACAGGCCATCCAAATTGACCCCAACTATGCTTTGGCCTATGCAGGACTGGCTGATGCATTTGCACAGATGAACTCCTATGGGTTGGGCATGTCCTGGCTTGACTCCAGCATGGAAGCAAGTGACAAAGCCTTGGCCATAGAACCCACCTTGGCTGAAGCCTATAGCTCCAAGGGAATAAATTATTACTACCAAGGAAAAAATGAATACGCCAAAATTTCCTTTGAAAAAGCTCTTGCTTACAAACCAAACCTTAGCCGAACGACTGGGAATTTAGCCACTATTTATTTTTCTCAGGGTCAATTGGTAAAATCCCTCGAACTGCAAGCCAAATCAGCGGCCTTAAATCCTCGAGCCTTTATTCCTTACCAAATTTCAGGATGGATCTACAGGATTTTAGGTGACTATGAAAGTTCTGAGTACTTCCTAAAAAAAGCAATTGAACTTCAGGAAAATTCTATCACCTATGAACAACTCGCCTATACTTACATCCTTCAAGGTCGGGAAAGAGAGGCTGCTGAATTGATTCCCAAAATCCTTCAGAAGGAAAAAGATTCAAATTCTTATGCCATGGCCGGATTAATTGCCTTTCATTTGAATGACCTCACCTTAGCCCAAGAGTATTTCGAAAGATCCCTCGAAGTCACAGAGGACTATGAAAATGATCCCTACTATATCGTTCCGATAAAGCTTGCCTACATCCTAAAGCAAGAAGGAAATACTGAGAGAGCAAAAGAATTTCTTGAACAAGCGATCGAGTTAAGACACGATGCCATTCTCGAAGGAGACGAAGATTTTAACCTCCCTTTAGACTTGGCTATCGCAAAAATGAGTAATGGGGAGGTTAAAGAAGCCAATAAGTACCTGAATCTGGCCTTTGACAAAGGCTGGAGAGACTTGTTTATTATCGATTTTAGTCCGGTTTTTAGAGAATATAGAAATTCACCGGAATATGAAAGACTGGCTTCAAGAGTCAAAGCAGAACTCAATAAGCAAAACCAATCCCTAAAACCTACCTCCCTGCAACGGGATATGTAAACCCATTTACGGGTAAACTTCCGATTGATCTCGGTAAATTCCCCCTGGAATGGACTAAGCCTGCAACGACGGCAGCGGCCATCGATGTTCCAGACATGACCTGATATTGATTATTTGGAAAAGCTGAGATCATGTTGGATCCTGGTGCCACAAAATCAATCGAGGGAATTCCAATATTGGAATATCCCGCCAAACCACCCAGACCATCGCAAGTGAAATCCAAAGCACCCACGGTGACGATATTTTGGCCATCAATGCATCCGGGAAGATTTTGACTGGACATCATGCCATCATTGCCGGCCGACATGACCACGAAGATCCTGTCATCTCCCAAGCTGGTGATAAGATCTCTCAAGATAGGATCATTGCTGCATTCATCTCCTCCTCCAAGGCTCATCAGGACCACATCCCCTTTGACTCCATATTTGGCAACATGGTCCAGTGCAAGGATCAATTGGGACCAAGTTCCAATACCTTGATTATCGAGGATTTTGACGGAAATAATTTCCGCTCCAGCTGATACTCCTGTCACTCCGGGATTTCCTGAACCTTTACCAGCTGCTAATCCAGCACAGTGTGTTCCATGTCCTATTTGATCCACCAAAGGATTGATTTCGGATTCGACAAAAGATACTGACAATAAAGGATTGGAATTCACATTCAAATCTATGTGTGAGGCATCCACTCCGGAATCAATCACCCAAATAGAGGAATTCGACCGACTGGTTTGACTGCCTCCGATGAGAGGAATAGCGCAGCTGGATTTTGAGTTCACATCATAAAATTCGGCTTCATCGATGGACTCTCCTTGCATACGTGGTCGGGATTGCATTCTCGGCCGGGTACTTTGAATCGTAAAGTCAGGAAAAACACCCTCCACCGCCGGGTCATTACGCAATTCATTCACCTGTCCCATGCTTAAGTTGGCCACAAAACCCACTGCTCCATCCACAAAAGCTTTCCCTCTCGGCACATTGATTCCTTTATTTCTGGCAAAACCATTGACTTTATCCATCTTCTGATTTCTTCGCTGTTCATTGTCTTGGGCTTTTCTTAGCCGGTTTGGATTGTCTTGTCCAGTCTTTTTTACAGATTGTTCGAAGCTTTCCTTCATCAATACCACGAAGCGTTGGGCATTAACCGCTTGGACAGATATCAAAAGAAACAGGAGGAATAAGGCGGCGGAATTTTTTATCATGGAATTCAAGGTCTGATTATGGTTGACATGGTTTTAGTCAAGTTTTGCAATGGGATATTCAGTCGGGTCAGCGCCTCTCAATACCTTTTGGTTGCCTGATGGCAAACTACCTCTGGAATACAGAATTCCAGACATAAATGCTGCAGAATAGGAAGTTCCTGAGGCTATTCCATATACTGCCCGGGAATCTTGATGGGTCGGCATAGTCGAAAAGATCTGCTCTCCAGGTGCTACCCAGATAGGGTTTCCGGAATTTATCCTTCCATAATTTGAAAAGCTGGAAAAAAGTAAAACCTCATTCGGCGGAGTACAAAACATATTCATCGATCCTACACTGATCATAAAATTTCCATCAGCCAGACAGGAAGGAAAGTTTGTGGAATTCTCAGAGGTATCATTTCCAGCCGAAAAAACGATGTAAACACCTTTGTTTGCCAATTCAATAATTTTATCATCCAGCTTACCGTGATCACAGTTTTTATCATTTATTCCCAAGCTGATATTGACCACATCTCCTGCCTGGGCTTTTCCATTCAAAAGGTATTCAATGGCATTGGATAATTTATTCATGTTAGAATTCCCTTTTTCATTGATGATTTTGACAGAAACCATCTTGGCGCCGGGGAATATGCCATTCATGCCAATGTCCGAAGGATTCCCATTGGAGTTGTTTTGATTATAGGCTATCGCTCCTATAATCCCTGCGATCATGGTTCCATGACCATTTTGGTCGGTGTAGGCATTAATTCCATTGGAATCCGTATACCCAATCGAAGTATTCAGAATACCATTCAAATCCTGATGCATGGCATCAATTCCGGTATCAATTATCCAAACAGTCCGAGTGGAAGGAACACTTCCTCCGGCAACTCCACCTCCTATCCATTGGACAAATTCACTGGTATAGGCTGCTGCATCATACCTCCATTCCTCTTGCATTTGTGGTTTTCTTCCCTGCCAGATGGTATCCCCTTGCATCATGGGTTTTCTTCCCTGCAATTCGAGGGTTTTATTCCATAAAATCTCCAGCTTTTTCGCGGTCTGGAGTTGGACTAGATTTTCGTATTGACTTACCGATACAGAATCAACAAAAAACCATGGGAAACTTGAAATGTGGATGTTTTCCTCCAAAATAGTAAGCCCCTCAAATTCCTCCTTCCCTAACTCCTGGACAAGCTTTTTGCCCTGAATAATTTCATCAGGACTTAACTTGTCCAAATTCATCGGAAAATAGCTTGAATCCAAAAAAACCAACAGCCCATCCTTTTGGAGAGATTGATCAACTTCAAGAGTGGATTCAAATGTCTTTTTAATGGAATCATTCCGACAGGAGGTAGTTCCCCAAACGAGAAGGAAAAAAAGCGAAATCAGTGATAAGTATTTCATAAAAAAACAGATTTAGTAAAACAATAAATTGAATCATTCTAATCTAAGTAATACATAATTTATTGATTTTAAAACATTTTAATGTATATATTTTGGATTTTTCAAATATCCACATCCTCCTACCCTTCCTCAAATTCCATTATGAATATTGGAAATAGTGTGCTAGAATTAACTTCATAAATTCTTTGTAGTTCAATCACACCACCCAAAACCTAACCTGATGTCAATCGATCAACAACAAAAAGTCCTAAGCAACCGCTATCTGGCTTTGGATGTACTCCGTGGAATGACCATCGCCTTTATGATTATTGTAAATACCCCTGGAAGTTGGAATAATCTCTATGCCCCTCTGGCTCATGCTTCCTGGCATGGCTTCACTCCTACGGATTTGGTATTTCCTTTATTCTTATTTGTGGTCGGCAACGCCATGAGCTTTTCTCTCAAAAAACTAGGGGAAATGAGCCCCAAGAATTTTTACAAAAAAGTATTTAAAAGGGCTTTCTTGATCTTTGCAATAGGCTGGCTGTTAAATGCTTTTCCCTTTTTCGATTACAATGAAGGCGGTGAAATGGTGTTTATCGACCTGACCGCTGTCCGATTCATGGGAGTATTGCAGCGAATTGCCTTGAGTTACCTCCTTGCAGCGCTCGTCTTATTCTGGGGAGGTGAGAGGTTAGGATGGATCTATAGCGGAGCTGCTTTGCTGGGCTATTGGGCTCTGGCTTATCTTTTTGGAGAACCGGGTGATCCCTATAGTTTGACCGGAAACGCTCAGATCAAATTGGATCTGGCACTCATCGGAGAGAAAAGAATGTATACCGGAGAAGGGATTCCATTTGATCCGGAAGGATTGCTGAGCACACTTACCTCCACTGTAAATGTCATCGCTGGGTTCATTGTTGGAAAACTCATTCAGAAAAGGGGAAACAGCCGGGAAACAGTGAAAATTTTATTGATCTCAGGCATCATTCTCATTGCAATCAGCTATCTCTGGGATATCGTTTTTCCGATCAACAAGAAAATCTGGACCAGCTCCTACACTCTATTGACCATAGCCTGGGGAGAGATTTTGTTAGCTGGATTGATCTATAGCGTGGAAATCCAAAAACTAAACAAATGGACCTATTTTTTTCAGGCTTTTGGAAGAAATCCACTGATCTTATATGTGCTTTCGGGGATAGTTATTACTGTTTTTTCGATGTTTTCTATAGGGGAAACCACCTTGAAAGGTTGGATCTACCAAAACCTATTCACCTCATGGCTAGGACCAAAAAATGCCTCCTTCCTTTTCGCACTATCCTATATGCTTCTGATCTGGGTAATCGGATATATGATGGATAAAAAGAAGATTTATATCAAGGTTTAGGATTTTTACTTCTTCTAAAATCAGGCTTTTGCGGTAAAATGGTAATTTAAAGTATTGTTTTACCTCAAAAGCCTTTTTTGTATGAAACTCAGAATAGCAGTTTACAATGTTGAATGGATGCGGGAGCTTTTCGAATCGGATGGCACCCCAAAGACCACTGGGAAAGAAGCTGTAAGAAGCAGACAATTAGCCCGCATAATTCAGGCCATGGATCCGGATTTTCTGGGAATTGTCGAAGGCCCAGATACCTTGGTCAGTGGGATCAAGACCACCTCTGGACAATTGACCTTATGGGTCAATGAATTTCTCCCCGGGAGTGATTATGCTGCCATTCATGGATTCCCCTCCGCAGGACAGCAAGAACTCGGGGCTTTATTCAAGGCTTCTAAACTCAAAGTTCTGTTCACTCCGGAAGTCAAAGATGGAGAACGCTTTGACCAGCCTTTTTTGATGGATACCACCAATCGGATGATCAAGGAACAATATCAGCATTATCGTCCTCCCTTAGAGCTGAGTATTTTGGCTACCGATGATCGACTGCTTTCCCGGGTCATTATTGCCCATACCAAGTCCAAAGGTATTTTTGACAAGGTAGATTATGCGCGGTTTGAACAGCTTTCTCAAAGGGACCGGCTTCGGCTTTTCGGAGAATGCATGCACATTCGGGAGCGATGTGACCAATACCTTTCCAAAGGCCAAAACGTGATGGTCATGGGAGATATCAACGATGGGTTTGAATTGGATTTTTATGAAAACCGATTCTCCAAAAGTGCGGTAGAAATTATCCTCGGTGATCTGTGGAATCCTGAATGGATTCTCAAATCAGTTCTTCCAAGACCCAAACTGAATGCCCATGGATGGGTACCTTATTCAGGAAGATTCAAAGACCGGATTACAGGAGATCAGTTCAATGTATTGATAGATCATATCCTAGTCAGCCAAAAAATCAAAATCCATAAAGGCCAAGTTTGGAACCCCTTTTTGGAAAAAGCCGACCCTCTAATTCAAGGATTGAAGGAGGATTTGGTCCAAGCCTCCGATCATTATCCTATCTTTAGTGAAGTGGAGTTTTAACCCAAAAGAAATAACCTATGGATGCCGCAACCCAAACCATGATTGATAATCTCCAGAAAAACACCGGAAAATCTCTGGAAAAATGGATCCAAATTGTCCTACAACAAAACCTTGAAAAGCACGGGGAAATCTTGAAGTTCCTTAAAGGAGAACATGGTTTCACCCATGGTTTTGCAAATTTGGTCGCGCACAAAGCCTTAAAAACAGATGCAGGATCTGCAGATAACACCGATGAGCTGGTCAAAAAACAATACGAAGGCAAGGGACACTTTTGGCCAATCTATGAGAAGCTAAAAGAAAAGATTGAAGCTTTAGGAGACGATGTGGAATTCGCCCCCAAAAATGCCTACGTAAGCGTCAAGCGAAAAAAACAATTTGCCATGCTCGTCCCCGCAACCAAAACAAGGTATGAGATCGGAATTAACCTAAAAGGCCACGAACCTCAAGGCTTGCTGGAGGCTGAAACTAAATCGAATGCTATGTGTAGCCACAAAATCATCATCAACCAAGGAGACAGCCTCAGTCCCGAAGTATTCAACTGGTTAAAAAAAGCCTACAATGCCGCCGGATAAAAATATACACCATCATTAACAGAAAGGATCAGCCTGTCTAAAAACCAGTTTGATCCTTTTTTCTTTTGGGTATCTTACCCTTCTCTCAACTGCCCCATCATGTATTTCCTAAAATCCTTCAAGTTCAATTGCCTCTTTTTCTTTAGTCTCTTCCTTTCCAATCTTTCCTGGGCCCAAATTACCGAGGAAACCTACCGACGTGCGGAATATTTTTTGACCTCGAATCTGGAAAAAGAAATTTACCATCTCGAGGTGATTCCAAATTGGCAAGGAGGCAGCAAAAGCTTTTTGCATTGGGCTTACACCCCAGATGGAAAGAAATTTTATCAAACAGACACCCAAACCCTAAAAACTGAAGAAGCCTTTGATCCGGGACAATTGAGCCAACTGCTATCAGAAAAAACCGGAGAAAAACTGGATTCAAAAGATCTTCCCATTCAATTTAACTCTGTCAGAAATGGGCATATTATTGGCTTCCGATGGAAAAACCAGGACTGGACATGGAATACCAAAGAAAACACCCTCAACTCTATACCCATCAACCATCGGAATGAATTTGAAAGCTTTTCTCCCGACCGCAAGTGGAAGGCCTTTGCCCGTAACTACAATCTCTATGTCCAAAATCTTCAGACAGGAGAAGAAATCCAATTGAGTAAGCATGGCAAAAAGGATTTGGAATATGCTTCCTATTATGGGTGGAGTGATTTGATGGAAGGAGAAAACGGAGAAAGGCCACCCCATTTTACCGTCAACTGGTCTCCGGATTCCAAAAAGATTTTTACACAAATTGTGGATTTTCGGCTGGCGGAAAAAATGTATCTGCTGGACTTTAGTAAGGAAGAAAAGTTTCGGCCAGATCTTCTTTCCTATTACAGAGGTTCTCCAGGGGACAGCACGGTAGTCCACTACATTCCGGTGATTTTTGATTTGGAAAAGCTAACAGAAAAAGTCATCCCGGAATTGACTTCGCCTCATTTCAT
>JAJLJS010000213.1:0-3819 GCA_033844545.1 Cyclobacteriaceae bacterium
GCAGAATACCATCGACCAGATCATGATCGATTTGGACGGAACTCCTACCAAAAGTAAACTGGGTGCCAATGCCATTTTGGGTGTTTCTTTGGCCGTGGCCAAAGCTGCTGCCATGGAAGCTGGTCAGCCGCTTTACCGATATATCGGTGGAGTGAATGCCAATACCCTTCCTGTTCCCATGTTGAATATCATCAACGGTGGATCTCACTCTGATGCTCCTATCGCATTCCAAGAATTCATGGTAAGACCTGTAGGTGCTCCAAGTTTCTCTGAGGCGATCCGAATGGGTGCTGAGATTTTCCATAGCCTGAAAAAAATCCTTCATGACAAAAACCTCAGCACTGCTGTAGGGGATGAAGGTGGATTCGCTCCAAATTTCTCCGGCGGAACTGAAGAGGCTTTGGCTTGCATCTTGGACGCCATTTCAAAAGCCGGATACAAAGCAGGTGAAGACGTGACCATTGCATTGGACTGTGCTTCTTCCGAATTTTACAAAGACGGAAAATACGATTATTCCAAATTTGAAGGCCCAACTGGAAAGGTAAGATCCAGAGAAGAGCAAGTGGCCTACTTGGCCGAATTGACCGAAAAATATCCCATCGACTCCATCGAAGACGGATGTGCTGAGGAAGATTGGGCTGGATGGGCGATGTTGACCGCGAAGATCGGCGACAAAGTACAGCTGGTAGGCGATGACCTTTTCGTGACCAACGTGAAGTTCTTGAAGAGAGGGATTGAGGAGAAATCGGCCAATTCCATCCTAGTCAAAGTAAATCAAATCGGAACCTTGACTGAGACCTTGAATGCAGTGAATTTGGCCCACAAAGCTGGGTTTACCGCAGTAATGTCCCACAGATCCGGGGAAACGGAAGACTCCACCATTGCTGATTTGGCAGTGGCCACCAACTGTGGACAGATCAAGACCGGTTCTGCTTCCAGATCTGACCGTATGGCAAAATACAATCAATTGCTAAGAATCGAAGAGCAATTGGGAGATGCAGCGGTATTCAAGGGAAGATTGAAATAATTCAAGCGTATTCTTGACACCAGGCAGTTTCCATACGGGGACTGCCTTTTTTCTTGCACCATTTTTGTAACTTCCTTTTTTGTAACTTCCTTTTCGAATTAGACTTGAAATGAAAAAGCTGATCAAATACACCAGTAACTTTTATGCAGTAGCCACTCTTTTCTTTTTGTTCTGGATGATTTTCATTGATTCCAATAACCTTGTCAATCAAATCCGTTTAAGTAAGAAGCTTTGGGACCTGGAGAATCAAAAGGAATTTTATCAGGAAAAAAAGACTCAGATCAAGGCCGAAAGAGAAGAATTGATGAGTAATCCTGAGCTTCTGGAAAAATTTGCCAGAGAGAGATATTTCATGAAAAAAGAAACTGAAGACCTCTATGTTGTTGTCCAAAAGTAAAATTCTGCCCCTTTTTCTGATCCTTTTTTTTGCTTTTCAAGCCTCGACGTTTGCTCAACGTGAAATCTACAGCGATTCCATTCCATTCAAAGACAGGCTCTATTTGGGAGGTAATTTAGGCCTCCAATTTGGCACGGTTACCTTTATAGATATTTCACCATTGGCTGGAGTCATGATTACCCCTAGGCTTTCCGGTGGAGCAGGGATTACCTACCAATACTACGATGACAACCGATTCTATGGTGCCAATGGGTCCTCCTATGGAGGCAGATTATTTGGGAGATACAATGTTCTTCCAAATATTTTCGCGCACATAGAATACGAAAATATCAACTGGAATGCCTACAACCTTGTGTCAGAAACCTTTCAACGAACCTGGACCGATGCCTTATTTGTCGGTGGGGGGTACTTTGCTCCCTTTGGACAGAGAGGGGGCGCCAATTTCACATTCCTCTACAATTTTCTACACGACAACCAAAATTCCTATTACGCTGAACCATACGTGATTCGGGTGGGTTTTGTGCTGTAGAGACCTAGCCTCAGACCTATGAATTCCCTTGTTTCAAAAATTTATCAAGCACATCAGGAGTGCTCAGATTGCCCGTCTCCCAAAGTAATCCAACAGTTTTTTGAAGAAACTCTAGGCTTGCTTTTTCCTGAATATGCCCTGCAAAAGGCCAAATCCGAAGAGGAGGTTAATGCCAGGCTGGTGCTTTTGCGGGAGCAGCTCAGCAATATCCTTTCCCGAAACCATCACTTGCATACGGGAATAGGACCTGTCTTGGCCAAGAGTTTTTTTCAACAACTCGAACAGGTCTTTGACTGGGTGCATCAGGATGTTCAGGCCATGTATGAAGGAGATCCGGCCGCCAAATCCAAAACGGAAATTTTGCGGAGTTATCCCGGATTTTATGCGATTGCTGCCTATCGAATTGCACATGTCTTGCACCAGTTGGGGATCAAATTGATCCCAAGAATGATTACCGAGATTGCCCATAGCCGAACCGGGATTGATATCCATCCTGGAGCTACCATAGGGCAGTTTTTCTGCATAGACCATGGCACTGGGGTGGTCATCGGAGAGACGACCATCATCGGAAACCACGTTAAAATCTATCAGGGCGTCACCTTGGGGGCCTTGAGCGTGGACAAAGCAGATGCAGATCTCAAGCGTCACCCGACCATCGAGGATCATGTGGTGATTTATGCAGGGGCGACGATCTTGGGTGGGAAAACCGTTGTGGGGGAAAACTCCACCATCGGTGGCAATGTCTGGCTGACCAAGTCCGTACCGCCCCATTCCAAAGTCTACTACCAAACCCAAATTCATCACGAAGACGGGGTGGTGACGGATCGGTATGTGTTTAAAAATGATTTCGATGAGACTCTTTGAATTGATCGGGAATACTCCTCAGGTGGAATTGGAACACATTCCCACCAATCCCAAAGTGAAAATCTTTTGCAAACTCGAAGGCCAAAATCCCGGGGGGAGTGTCAAAGACCGGGCAGCGTACAACATGCTCCGCTCGGCATTGGATCGGGGGGATATCCGGAAAGGGGACAAACTCGTGGAAGCTACCAGCGGAAATACGGGGATTGCCTTAGCCATGGTCGCCAAAGTTTTGGGTTTGGAAATGACCCTGATCATGCCGGATAATTCCACCAAAGAGCGGGTTCTTTCCATGGAAGCTTATGGAGCCAAAGTGATCTTGACCCCTGCGGCGAAAACCATAGAATATTCCCGGACTTTGGCGGAAGAAATGAATGCCCAAGAAGGCTACTACATGCTCAACCAGTTTGCCAATCCGGATAATTACTTAGCGCATTACAAGACTACTGGACCTGAGATCTGGAAAGACACGGATGGCAAAATCACCCATTTTGTCTCAGCTATGGGAACCACAGGAACCATCATGGGCGTGTCTAGATTTTTGAAAGAAAAGAACCCCAAGATCCAGATCGTGGGCACACAGCCGACTGACGGATCCAGCATTCCGGGTATTCGTCGTTGGTCACCGGAGTTTTTGCCGGCGATTTTTGAAAAAGAACGCGTAGATCGGGTGATTGACGTGTCCCAAGATCAGGCCACGGAGATGACCCGTAGAATGGCCAAAGAAGAAGGAATCCTGGCGGGGATGAGCAGTGGGGGTGCCCTTCATGCAGCCATCGAACTTTCCAAAGAACTCGAAGAAGGAATCATCGTCTGCATTACCTGCGACCGGGGAGACCGGTACCTGAGCTCGGATTTGTTTGGGTGAAGGGGGGGTGTAAGATTTTATAATTGAAAGATTGGAAAATTGCCACAAAGGCAGCAAGGCGCAAAAGAGGATTAATTTTGAATTAAGAATTTATAATGATGAATTAGGAATGGAAACGCCCTGCTGCCAAACTCCCC
>JAJLJS010000214.1:0-2669 GCA_033844545.1 Cyclobacteriaceae bacterium
AATGGTAAACGAAAAAAAGAGCTGTTTGGATAAATAAAAGTACAAATTTGGGATTCTAAAACAATCCTACTTTTCCATTGAGAATGGGAGGCTATTTGGTAAATTTCGATAATCCTAATTTTATAATCTTTCATACTATATGAGTAATAATGCTGAAAAACTGAAAGCGCTTCAACTGACCATCGATAAGCTGGAAAAAGCTTACGGGAAAGGGACGGTAATGAAGCTCAGTGACAATACAGTCCAGGACATCCCGGCAATCTCTACGGGTTCATTGGGTCTGGATATGGCCTTGGGTGTGGGAGGAATTCCACGGGGTCGGGTGATAGAAATCTATGGTCCAGAATCCTCGGGTAAGACGACCTTGACCATGCATTGCATTGCCGAAGCTCAGAAATCCGGGGGCATGGCAGCATTTATCGATGCAGAACATGCTTTTGATAAGTCATACGCAGAAAAGCTGGGAATTGATACTGAAAACCTTCTGATCTCCCAACCAGACAACGGGGAGCAAGCCTTGGAAATTGCAGAGCACCTCATCCGATCCGGAGCCATTGATATCATTGTCATTGACTCCGTGGCGGCCCTTGTTCCGAAGGGTGAACTGGAAGGGGAAATGGGGGAAAGTAAAATGGGCCTTCAGGCGAGATTGATGTCCCAAGCCTTGAGAAAACTAACCGGTGCAATCAACAAAACAGGCTGTGCTTGTATTTTTATCAACCAGTTGAGAGAAAAAATCGGGGTGATGTTTGGTAATCCCGAAACCACCACCGGGGGTAATGCACTGAAATTTTATGCCTCTGTCCGGTTGGATATCCGCAGAGTAGGCCAGATCAAAGAAGGTGCCGACAACGTACTCGGGAATCGTACTCGGGTGAAGGTCGTCAAAAACAAGGTTGCACCTCCGTTTAAAGTAGTGGAATTTGACATCATGTACGGCCAGGGTATTTCCAAAGTAGGAGAGATAATTGACTTGGGTGTGGAATTGGATATCATTAAAAAGGCAGGATCCTGGTTTAGCTACAATGGAGAAAAATTAGGACAAGGACGGGATGCGGTTAAAAACCTTTTGCTGGACAATCCGGAATTGATGGATGAATTAGAAAACAAAATCAAGGCGGCTTCTGGTTTATTGCCCACTGAGCCAACCGTTGATTTGGAGGATTAAAGATTCCATTTGAAAATACAAAAGGCTGACGGGATTTTTCCTGCCAGCCTTTTTTGTGCGGTGTAAGGGGTTCTAAATTTTTTCAGGTAGTACGGATGGCCTCCACGGGATCCAATCTGGCAGCTAAAGTCGCTGGAACAATCCCGGCAACCACCCCAATAATGGAGGAAACCCCCAGTCCCAAAATTATATTCCCTACAGACAAAATGAGATCAAGACTGCCTAGGGGGATAAAACTTAGGAAAAAAACCAATAGAATTCCCGTACCCCCGCCTATCAGACTTAGGAAAATTGCCTCAAAAAGAAACTGGAAAAGAATGAAATAATTTTTGGCTCCCAGAGATTTTTGGATTCCGATGATATTGGTCCTTTCCCGTACCGAAACAAACATGATGTTGGCAATCCCAAATCCACCAACTAGGATCGAAAATCCTCCGATCACCCAACCTGCGACGGAGATTACATCGAAAATTGACCCAATTGCATTCTGGATAAATTCTGTTTTATTCAATGCAAAATTATCTTCTTGGGTAGGTTTAAGTCCTCTTTTTGCTCTTAAAAGACCGGTCAATTCATTTTCCAAGGCTACCAAGCCAACATCTTCATCCTTCCCTTTGATGGCAATAGTGGGCTCTAAACCATTTCTCCCGGTATAGTACATTTTGGTAAACGCCCCGTAAGGAATCAGGCATGCTTCATCTTTGGAAGGTAAATCCAAAAATCCTTCCCCTTCTTCTTCAAAGATCCCGATCACTCTGAATTTCATGCCCTTGATTTTAACCTCTTGCCCCAGTGCAGGCTGATTTGGGAAAAGGGTGTTGGCGATCTTTTTTCCCAGAATTGCCAAATTTCTGGAAGCGTTGATTTCTGACTCTGAGAAGTACCTTCCTTCTTCCAATGCTACTTCGTACACATCCTGATAGGTATAAGCAACCCCTGTCAAAGCCATTCCTTCGAAAGCATTGCTGCCTGCCTGGGCGGTGGTGGTGGAAGAAGCAGATATGGTGACTCCCTCCGCATTTTTCACCCTTTCCTCCAGGAATTTATATTCTGCAAAAGTCGCAGAAGGTCTTCGGAAATACTTCCACCAGGGATAATCCTGAGGCCCGGAAGCAAAAGGAAACCTATCCACCCGCATGACATTGGTTCCTAGGAATGCAAAGGAAGACTTGATTTTATTCTCCAAGGAATCCACCAAGGTGAAAACGGTAATGATGGCGAAAATCCCCACGGTGACGCCCAGAAGGGATAAAACGGTACGGGTGAGGTTGGTTCTGAGGGCGTTCAGCGCGAACCTAAAGCTTTCCCAAGTGAGTCGGAAAAAGAGCATGCGAGGAATAGTTGGTTAAAACAATTTGTTAAGTTAGCTGAATTTGGACATTATTGTTGTTAACTTTGCATTTTTTAAAGCAAAATTACGCACATTACAAACTCTAGAGAAAGACTTCTAAATCTCCCATATGAAATTATCTGATTTCAAATTTGACGTTCCAAAAAAACT
>JAJLJS010000215.1:0-2014 GCA_033844545.1 Cyclobacteriaceae bacterium
GAATGGAAAAGCCCAAGAAATAAACCCCAAGGGCCTTGAATTCTCATCCGGATGGATTCAAGCGCTCGAGATCGCGGATGTTGACGGAAATGGAAAACTCGATATCGCGGTGGGAAATCTCGGCCTCAATTCCAAGCTAAAGGCAAGTCGGGAAAAGCCGGTTTGGCTCTATCATCATGATTTCGATGGCAATGGGCAGGCAGACCCGCTGATTTTTCATTACATGGAAGAAAAACTGGTTCCCTTTGCCACCCGGGACGATTTGATTCGACAAATTCCCGGAGTCAAGAAGTCGCATGGATCCTATGCGGAATTTGCCCAAATCAGCCAACCTGAAGATCTTTTCCCCTCAGAGGAAATTCAAAAAGCCCGAAAGCTCCCGGCCTATGAATTCCGCTCTGGAGTCTACTTTCAGCAAGCCGATGGAAGCTTTGAGTTTGTCTCCTTCCCTCAGGAACTCCAATGGAGCCCGATCTCAGCCATGGCTTGGGACGAGAAGAGCCAAACCTTGGCATTCGGAGGAAATTCTAAAGACATGCGTGTAGATTTGGGTAAGTCCCGGAATCTGAGCCCCGGAATTCTGCAATGGAAAAATGGAGCCTGGTCGCTCCTTTCTCCGCCTTTTCCCCAAGCCAAAAATCCAGAAATCCGGGCGATTCGGCCAATTTCAATTCAAGGAAAATTCTATTTCCTGGGCGCAGAAAATAATGGTCCAATCTACTGGATCCACTAAAAAGCTGCTATAAATCATTGGTGATTGCCAGCTTATTGGTAGCTTTGAAGTCTCATGTAAGTGGATAAAACGCTCAAACCCAATCAGGAGCAATCTTTGTCACACTTAATTGGTATACCCACTATGCGTACGTTTAAAATTACCCTAAGCACCCTGTTGATGGTTCTTTTGGCATTTGCTTGCCAGGAAAAAAAGGACTACTCTCAAGCGATCTCCGACGGAAGTTATTTCCACCGGGCTCAGAAAAGAATCACGGAAGTCATCATCCACGACATCTTTTCCCCTCCGGTAGCGGCGAGAATTTATTCCTATTCGTCTTTGGCGGCCTATGAAGTAGCTGCAGCTACGGATCCTACCCAATACGCCTCTTTGATGGGGCAGTTGAATGGTTCTGAGCCTATCCAAGTCAAGGTACCCGAAGGAATCTATCCTCCTCTTTCTGCCTTGGCGGCTTACTATCAGGTAGGAACAGCCTTGATTTTCTCTGAGAAAATGATGCAGGAGCATCGGGACAAAGTATTTGCGGAATTGAAAGAAAAAGGAATTCCGGAAGATGTTTTTGAGGCTTCCTTGGCTTTTGGAAAAGTAGTCGCTGACCAGATCATTGCCTATTCCAAAACCGATAATTACCACCAAAGCCGGTCTTTTCCCAAGTACACCGTAGTAAGCGATGCAGGAACTTGGCAGCCCACTCCTCCGGCCTACATGGAAGCGATCGAGCCGCATTGGAATAAGATCAGAACCTTTGTCCTCGACTCGGCTGCCCAATTTAAGCCTCTGCCTCCTCCTCCTTTCTCTACCGAACCGGGCTCACCTTTCTACGAGTTGGCCAAGGAAGTGTACGAGGCAGATATCAATGCCACCAAAGAAAACAAAGACATCGCCATGTTTTGGGACTGCAATCCCTACAAGATGAATGTCAAAGGCCATGTGATGTTTGCAGAGAAAAAAATTACTCCGGGAGGGCACTGGATGAGTATTGCATCCATCGCTGCAGCCAGTGCAGGCAAGGATTGGAAAGGAACCGTGGAAGCCTTGGCTTTGACGGGTATTTCCCTGAATGAAGCCTTTATCTCCTGCTGGGACGAAAAATACCGAAGCAAACTGATCCGTCCGGAAACCTACATCAATCAGCATATAGATGAAAACTGGGTGCCTTTGCTTCAGACTCCCCCCTTCCCTGAACATACCAGCGGGCATAGCGTGGCTTCTGCAGCTTCTGCGTATACTTTGGCTCAGCTTTTCGGAGACCAGTTTCATTTGGTGGACAGCTCAGAAGTG
>JAJLJS010000216.1:0-11552 GCA_033844545.1 Cyclobacteriaceae bacterium
GGTGAAGTCTTTGCTTTTCAAAGGTGCTAAAATTGTGTCATCGATGTCCACCATCTTAACCTTGTTTAACAAATCGTCGCCAAAGGTATGAGAAAATCCGTTGGAATAAATCCCAAATACGGTTTTGGTCTCTTTAAATAGGGGATCGTTTTTGTAGGTTGTCTTCAAATACATTGGAATCAAAGAGGTCATCCAGTCGTTGCAATGCACGATATCCGGAGCCCAACCCAATTTTTTGACAGTTTCGATTACCCCTTTACAGAAGAAGATAGCACGCTCGTCATTGTCTTCGTAAAACCGTTCCTGCTTATCGTGAAACACACTTTTTCTCTGGAAATAATCTTCATTATCGATAAAATATACCTGAAGTTTTGCATTAGGAATGGAGGCTACTTTGATTACCAAAGGTTTTTCCTCTTCTCCTACCGCGATGTTAATTCCAGAAAGTCTGACAACCTCGTGTAGTCGGTTTTTCCTTTCGTTGATCAAACCAAATCTTGGCACCAAGATTCTAATTTCCATTCCACGCTCTTGCATGGCTTGAGGGAGAGTTCGTAAGAAATTTGCTACTTCGGAGGTTTGTAAGAAAGGGTTGATTTCACTTGCAACGTAGAGGATACGTAGTTTGGACATGCTTATTGGATTTTAATGAACGTGATAAACAACGGCCACAAAGTTAAGAAAAAAAAGCCTAAAACCATTGTATTTCTGGATATTAATCTACTTTTGCCCCAATTTAGCCCAAATACTGCCCTTTTGTGAAGCTAATCAAAACCCCAACTGACTGGAACCCCCTATGGCTCAGTCATCTCCAAAAAAATGAACGCATAGGACTTGTCCCAACCATGGGCGCACTGCACCAAGGCCACCTCGATTTGGTGGAAAAATCACGCCAATCCTGCGAGGTAACTTTGACTTCCATTTTTGTTAATCCCACCCAGTTTAACAACCCCGAAGACTTCAAAAAATATCCATCAGCATTGGATAAAGATTTGGAGCATTTGGAAAAAATAGGGGTCGATTATGTCTTTGTCCCTTCCTTGGAAACCATGTACCCGAAACCTACAGAGCTCAAAGTTGATTTTGGGGAATTGGAGCGAGTATTGGAGGGAGAATTTCGGCCCGGCCATTTTAACGGTGTTGGAATCATTGTCTCCAAGTTATTTCACATGATTCGTCCCAGTACTGCTTTTTTTGGTCAAAAAGACCTTCAACAAGTAGCAATTATTCGAAGATTGATTGAGGATCTATCCTTTCCGATTGATCTGGAGATTGTTCCCACCCGAAGGGAAACGGATGGCTTGGCCATGTCTTCCAGAAATCTTCGTCTAACTCCTTCCGAAAGAGACCATGCACTTATCCTGTTTACAAGTTTAGCCAAGGCTAAATCCAAACTTTTGGCTGGCCAGAAATGGGCCAATATCAAACAGGAAATTCAACTCGATTTCCTACAAACACCTTTTGCAAAGCTGGAATACTTTGAATTGATTCATCCCGATTCCTTTAAGAAATATCAAGAATTCTCACTTGACAAAAAGTCTTCCATCTGCGTTGCAGCCTTTATTGGAGAAATCCGTTTGATCGATAACCTGCCAATAATTCCCTAATTTTGCGCAGGAAATACTAAACCAATGCAAATTCAAGTACTGAAATCCAAGATCCACCGGGTCAAAATCACCCAGGCAGAATTACATTATGTGGGTTCCATCACCATCGATGAAGATCTGATGGATGCTGCAAATCTAATTGAGAATGAGAAAGTCCAGGTCGTAAACGTAAATAACGGAGAGCGTCTGGAAACCTATGTAATCAAAGGAGAAAGAGGTAGCGGTCAAGTATGCCTCAATGGTCCAGCAGCCAGGAAGGCCTCAGTAGGCGACATCGTGATCATAATTTCTTATGCAGGAATGGAACTGGAGGAAGCCAAAAAATACAAGCCGACTCTTATCTTCCCTGACGAAAGGAATCAGCTGATCTAATGAATCCAAAACTAAAACAGGCAATCCAGATGACAATCTCTTTGGGGATTGCCATCTGGATTTTTTGGCTTTTATACCGAGATATCGAATTCTCAAGCTTAAAGGAACAGATTCTTACCAGCAACTGGTTCTGGATTCTACTTTCTCTGATAATTGCCTGGGCTGGATACTGGATTCGGGGATGGAGATGGTCACTTTTGATTCGGGAAGAAGGAGAAAAAAAAGTAAGCCCAAACCGTGCCTATCATGCAGTAATGGTCGGCTATCTGGTCAACATGCTCGTTCCCCGAGCTGGAGAGGTAGCCAGATGCGGAGTCCTTTCCAGAAGTAATCAACTTTCATTAGGCCATCTTTTCGGCACAGTAATTCTGGAAAGAAGCGTGGATCTTCTTTTTCTAGCCTCTACTATCTTCTTGGCTTTTGTGTTGGAAAATTCTCTTTTCCTCTCTCTGGCCAATCAGTTGATAGACTTGAATTCTATAGGCCAAAAAATCCTCCAAAATCTTCCCATGATGATCGGAGCCTTGGCAGTTTTGGTGTTATTAGTCTATTTCGTTTTTCAAAAATTCCGGAACCGTGGAATTATCAATAAACTTCAGGCATTTCTAAGACAAATGGTTTCCGGAATCAAATCGATCCAAACTTTACAAAATCCCATGGGATTCTGGGCAAGCTCCATTTTGATTTGGATCATCTACTTTTTGACAATGTATACCGTCTCTTTGGGAATCCAAAGTACTGCCAATTTGACTCCCGGGGAAGTTCTTTTGGTGATGGTCATGGGAAGTATTGGCATGATTGCCCCGGTTCAGGGGGGCATTGGGACATTCCATGCACTTGTGGCCTTTATTTTGATCCAATTGGGTGTGTCAGAAAGTGATGGAAAAATCTTCGCTGCCATAATCCATGGAACCCAGGTCATCTTAGTGATGATCTTAGGATTGATCAGTTGGATTTGGATGATGAGAATCTCCTCTTGGAATAAACCTGACACAGACTAACTTCGTATTCACACCCAGTTAAACAACACTAAAACATGATTATTCTAATCGTAGTCGTTTTTGCAATCCTTGGATTTGTGGTCAGCAGCAGGCTGAAGAGCAAATTCAAAAAGTATTCTCAAACTGCATTACAGGCAAACCTATCCGGTGCTGAAATCGCCAAACTGATGCTTGCCGACAACAACATTCACGATGTACAGGTGACTTGCGTGGAAGGCCAACTGACGGACCATTACAACCCGATGAACAAAACCGTGAATCTTTCACCGGATGTCTATTATGGCAGAAATGCAGCTGCAGCTGCTGTGGCAGCACACGAATGTGGGCACGCTGTCCAACATGCCACCTCTTATACTTGGCTAAACCTACGGTCAGCCATGGTTCCTATCCAGAATATTTCCGGGAAAATCCTGAATGTCGTCTTGATTGCATCCCTTTTCGGAGGGTTTGCATTGGGCCTTCCAGTCCCAATTATAGGATATATAGTGGTAGGTTCTTATGGAGTCATGACCTTATTCACCTTGGTCACTTTGCCAGTAGAATTTGACGCTTCTAATCGGGCCCTAGCCTGGGTGCAGAGCAGAAACATCGTGACCTCTTCAGAATATGCCATGTCCAAAGACGCCCTAAAATGGGCCGCAATGACGTATGTCGTGGCTGCATTGGCCTCTTTGGCTACTTTAGCTTACTATATTTATATTTTCTTTGGAAGCAGAGATTGATTCACATCAAAATAAAATTCGGAAAGGGGCAGTTTTTTGCCCCTTTTCTTTTTTTGATCTATCTTTTCAGACCGAATTTAAACCCAAAAAAAATTTCAGAAACGTATGAATTTCAACCTGACGGAGGAGCATTTGGCAGTCAGAGACGCGGCGAGAGAATTTGCCCAGGCTGAACTGTTGCCAGGAGTAATTGATCGAGATACCGAAGCGAAATTTCCTGCCGAACAAATTAAGAAGATGGGGGAACTTGGCTTCCTGGGGATGATGGTTGATCCCAAATACAACGGAGGAGGAATGGATACCCTATCCTATGTGATTGCCATGGAAGAATTGTCCAAAGTGGATGCCTCAGCCTCGGTGTGCATGTCCGTGAACAATTCTTTGGTTCTCTGGGGACTGGAAAAGTATGGGACAGAAGCTCAGAAGGAGAAATATATTCCCAAGCTTGCCTCTGGAGAAATCATCGGAGCTTTTTGTCTTTCCGAACCGGAAGCCGGATCAGATGCTACTTCCCAAAAAACCACTGCCGAACTTCAAGGAGACTATTACCTCCTGAACGGTACCAAAAACTGGATCACCAATGGGAATAGCGCTAGTGTTTATTTGGTGATCGCACAGACAGATCCCTCCAAGGGCCATAAAGGAATATCCGTGTTTATTGTAGAAAAAGGATGGGATGGATTTGTGATCGGAAAAAAAGAGGACAAACTAGGCATCCGGGGATCTGACACCCACTCTTTGATGTTTACCGATGTCAAAGTTCCTGTAGAAAACCGAATCGGGGAGGATGGATTTGGATTTACCTTTGCGATGGAAACCCTAAATGGAGGCAGAATCGGAATTGCGGCCCAGGCCTTGGGCATTGCGGCTGGGGCTTTTGAATTGGCTTTGGCCTATTCCAAAGAAAGAAAAGCATTTGGAAAGCCAATTAGCCACCACCAGGCCATCCAATTCAAATTGGCAGATATGGAGACCCAAATCGAGGCAGCCAGAATGTTGGTTTACAAAGCAGCCTGGCTAAAAGATCAGGGGGAAGATTATGCTCATGCCTCTGCAATGGCAAAGCTTTATGCCTCTGAGGTAGCCATGAATGTAACCGTAGAAGCCGTGCAAGTCCATGGAGGCTACGGATACGTCAAAGAATATCATGTAGAGCGACTCATGAGGGATGCGAAGATCACCCAGATCTATGAAGGCACCTCTGAAATCCAAAAAATCGTCATAGCGAGAGGGATTTTGAAGTAAGATTCCCAGAAATCACGCATAGGGGTATTATTACAAAAAATTATACCCTTTTTTTATTTTACCTGCCGTATATATAATATATTAATGTTCTCCTCAGGAAAAGTTATATTTTTACCGATCCAACTCAAGCACTATTCATGGATTATTACAATAAAATTATTGAATCCGTCCACATTCGATTTTTAAAAGGCAATAATTTCAAAATCGATAGACCCGTTACTGTTGTCAATTACCAAGAAAACGAAAATGGGCTGATTCTCCTTCATCATGGCACCATGAAATTTGGCGAGGAGCAGGAACTCGTCAATGAAGGGGAGGTACTTTTTCTTCCAAAGGGCCGAAAAACCACTCTAACGCTAGGCTCAGGCAATAAAAAAACAGACATTGACTTCGAGCAATTTTCCGACAACAAACGAAAATACCTCCAAAGCATCAGTTTTAAGGACATCAAAACTTCTGAAGAAGATTGCATCTCCTTGGTGAATTTTGAATCCAAAGTATTTGATGTAGTCAATTTTTTCAACTCTCTGGACATTCCTCCTTTTATTATCCGGTTCAATGACCGGGTAGCCACTTTGGTAGAGGACATTGTCAAAGAATTGGAAACGGGTACCGTCGGAAAAGAAAGGGTCTTAAAGTCTCTATCTGAGATTTTGATGATCGAATTGCTACGGCACATCTTGAAAAATCGTCTGTTCACCGAGGAGCTTTCTACCAATGCCACCTATTTCAAAGATCCCAGACTGATTGATCTTTTCAATTTCATCAAGACCAATCTCAGTGGAGATCTTTCCAACAAAGTTTTGGCAAAAGTGGCCAATGTTTCCGAAGATTATGTGGGACAATATTTCAAAATGCTGACTGGAATCAATCCCCAGGATTACATCGAATATCAGCGAATGGAGGCTGCCGTAGACTTGTTGAGAACCTCGAAGAAATCAATCAGAGATATCGGCAAAGAAGTGGGCTATAAAGACACGGCCTATTTTTGTCGCCGCTTCAAAATGATGTATGGGGTCCCTGCCGGAAAAATGAGGAGGAGGGAATCCTTAATTAATATTCAATGAGTGGTTGTACCACTGCTTCCATTGAAGAACCTCGGCCAAAAAACCGGGGTTTTTCTCTGCTCCGTTGCCGATAACAGCGAGGTCTGCTCCCGCCTCAAAAGTTTCCCTTACTTTGGCAGGAGTGTCTAGCCCTCCTCCCACCATCACCGGACAATTTACTTTGGCCTTCACGTGCTGGATCACCTGCTTTTGTACAGGTCCTTTGGCACCGCTTCCTGCATCCAGGAAGAAATACTTCATCCCCATCAGCTTTCCCGCCAAAGCAGTCTGACCAATCAACTCGACTTGGGAATTAATCAAGGGCAAAGTCTGACTGACCGCATGAACAGCCAGGATTTCTCCGTCATTGACCAAAATATATGCAGTGGGCAATACTTCCAGCCCAGACTGAGCTACTTCTTCGGCGGCTTCGACTTGCTTTCCAATCAAAAATTCTGGATTTCTTCCCGAAATGAGAGACAAAAATAAGATGGCATCTGCCTCGGGACTGACCTGGTGCTGAGACCCAGGAAAAATGCAAATGGGAATGTTTCCGGATTTGGTACGAATAGATCGAATCAAATTGTCCAGTTTCAAAAAATCTCCTGTGCTGCCGCCGATCAATATCAAATCCAATCCAGAATGGGCTATCCATCCAAAATCATCCAGGAAAAATTCCTTCTCCGGGTCAATCAACCAAGCAAGTCCTTTGCTGCCAGATTGAAAAAGTCCTTGAAGTAAGTTTTTTACTTTATTCACCTTTCTCTTCTGGCCCGCTGGATGGAGAGGAGAAAATCGCACTGTAGATTTTATCCTTGGCCAAGGCCAACCCCAAAATCAACAGACGCTCGGAAAGATTTGGCCAAAATCTGGATTTTTTGGTTTGTGTCAACCGCTTTTTGATATCCTCATTGAGTAGCCCCTCTCTTTCCAAAACTTCCAAAGCCAAATGAGTCTTTTCCTCTTTCTTCTTCCGGGTAGCTTTGACAATGGCATAGGTCAGCAAGGCTCCAGCTCCAACCACTGCCGCGACTTTCAACCAGTCCTCTGACTCTCTTTTCAAAATCTCCAGTTGCTTGGCAAGGGTTTGCTCGAGCTCTTCTGATTGCTTTTCCAGTTCATTATTCATGGTTTTCTTTCCTTTTTCGTGATTTAAAAACAAAATCATCCAAAATATTCCCGGCCTTCTTTTGAAGTCTGAAGGAATCTCTTGTCAGATACAAACCAATGACAGCCAATAAATAAATCAATGCAACGATTAAAAATCCCAAATAAGGGCTTTGGGTGACTTGGCTTAAATAAAATGCAAGGGAAAGAGACAAGAAAATCAAAGCAAGAATCATAAAACTACCCACCACAAAAAGCAGGACCAGTCGGGAAAGGATCGACACAAACTCCTCTTGGATTTCTCTCTTGACGATACTGATCCGTGTCTCCACGATACCTTTTACCGTTTGGACTATTTCTCCAATTTTTAACATAAAGAATACTAAATAGCGTTGATACCGGTTCCCGAATATACTTTAAAACCTAAGAGCAAAAAAATCAAAGCTGCTCTACGGCTTCGGCCTCCTGATAAAATTTAAATCTCAACACCATTTCCAGAGCCATCAAAATGGCTTGATTGATAGGATATTGGTTGGTAAGGGCTTCGTCGATATCGTGAAGCTGGGTGTACCAGGCAAGGGACACAGGAATGGGATGTCCTGCATTGATCCCCTTTGTCGTCCCAATAAACTCTTGGGGAAAATTCTCCTTGAGGAGTTTACAGGTGATCAACTCTTTCAGCCCTGTCTTGGAATTCTTTCTACTAGAAGCCCCAAACAGCCTGCAGATCAAGCCTCTGTGCTTATAACTCCCACAAAACCCTTTCTTTTCATCTTCTGACTGGGCTCGATAGAGGATGCAGTTGCCCGGCTTTTCTTCCAAAGCCAATCGGTTGGCGAATTCTTCGGCCAAACCTTTTTCATACAGCTCAAAGGCTAATGGCAAAAACTCCAGAGGTGTGGCCGGAATTTTGGGATTTGCGCAGCAAAACCCACAGCCAGAAATACAGCTCAAGCCCCCTTTCTCATAAAACTCTTTCGTCTCTTTTTCCAGCTCCTGGAAAAGCTCCTCCACCAATTTGGACTTCTGCTGAAGATTCATTCATTTTAATTTCAGGTGGCAAAAATAGGTGGGAGAATCTTCTAAAAATCACGGAACCCTAAGATTTTTTAAGCCTGTTTTTCAATCACTTAGAGAGTTAACACTCGCTATCCTGTCCATTTTATCATTAGAATCGTTTTTTTAACAAGATAAATTGTTCGCATATGAGTCATATTGATGAGAAAAAATCGGATGAAAGAATCCGCAGAGCTTTTGAGGAAAGAGATTGGAATGAAATAAAAAGTGAAAACTCCTGGGCAATATTTAAAATCATGTCCGAGTTTGTGGAAGGCTTCGAGAAATTAGCCAAGATTGGACCCTGCGTTTCGATCTTCGGTTCCGCACGTACACCAAGAGACCACGAATACTATGGAATGGCAGAAGAAATCGCAGCCAAGCTGGTACGTCATGGATATGGGGTCATCACCGGCGGTGGACCGGGTATTATGGAAGCCGGTAACAAAGGAGCCTATTCAGAAGGAGGAAAGTCCGTAGGTCTTAATATTCAGTTGCCTTTCGAACAATTCAACAACATTTACATTGATCGGGATAAGCTTTTGACTTTCGACTATTTCTTTGTCCGCAAAGTTATGTTTATCAAATATGCCCAAGGATTTGTGGTCTTACCTGGAGGATTTGGTACCCTGGACGAGTTCTTTGAGGCTCTCACTTTGATCCAAACCAATAAGATCGGAAGGTTCCCCATTGTTCTGGTGGGTAAAGACTATTGGGATGGATTGGTAGATTGGATCAAAAAGACCTTGCTGAGAGGAGACCCGAATTACATCAGCGAATCGGATTTGGATCTATTCACCGTAGTGGACAATGCCACCGATGCAGTGAAAGCGATTGATGAGTTTTATAGCAAATACCTTCTTAGTCCGAATTTTTAATCGAATAGACAAAATGAAAAATCTCCTTCTTTTTGCATTTCTTCTTTTTGGTGCAAATTCTGTTTTGGCTCAATCTGAATCAAAAAAACCTCCTTTGATGATTACTTTGGATAACTAAAGTTTGGAAACTAAAGAGCCATTGATGATTCTTTTCTCAGATGGATACGAAGGCTATTTTACTCAAGTTGAAATTGGAAAAATCAAACCTGAAACTATTGAGAAAATGAATGTCCTAAAGGATATTCAAGCTACATTTCAGTATGGGGATTCTGGAAAAAATGGAGCAATTCAGATTTACTTAAAAGAAAATACCTACAAGGATCTTCCGGAGGAGATTCGGAAATTGATGGTGAAAATCAAGGACTAGTTTAGCTGGCTTTTAGCTTCAGCTCTCCCTGCCTTTTGACCACCTTCAATTCAAAATACTGGTTAATAAAGGCTTTGCAATGATTTTCGGCCCATTCTGCCCGGGATTCGGTATCGAAAAGAATGGTCATTCTCAACATGGTTTTCACGTAAGGTTCGTGCTGCCCCAGTTTTTTGATCCAATCAATAAAACAAGCCTCCCATTCCTCTTTGAATTTGTCAAAGTGACTTCTTCCGTCAAATAAAAATTCCAGTTGGTTATCTCCATTGCGGTATCGGTATATCCCACAAAGCTGTCGATAAATCAACCGAATCCGATCTGAAGGATACTCAAACTCATCCAAGATCCGGGCATAGGTGGCATCCATGAGCTGAAGTGGATTGTATAAAAAAGTATAGGACCGCTTTAATTCATAGACCATCTGCTCCAGCAATTCTTCTTCCATGGCAAATTGGGCCTGGCGAAGAATGTAATTCTTGTCTAAAGGAAACAGCTTATCTATCATAGGGTCAATGGGATGGGGGCAAAAATACAATTAATCCAGAAAGTAAGCCACATTTTTTAGACTTGATTTTTAATTCTTCCAAAGAATATTAGGCTTACCAATCTGCCGGTCTTTTAGGCTCGTAAGCGGCCATCTGTTCCAGCAAATCTGCCGGATCATCGGAGACAATCAATAATTCTTCCTGCTCGGGATATAGAAATCCCTGATCCATCGCATGATTCAAAAAGTCCAAAAGCTTATCATAATATCCATTGACATTGTAAAGCGCCAAAGGTTTTTGAATATACCGCAGCTGATTTAAGGTCATAATTTCAAAAAGCTCTTCCAAAGTCCCTATTCCGCCCGGCATGGCAATAAATCCATCTCCCCGCTCGGCCATAAGCCATTTCCTGTCACGCATCGTTTCCACGATGATCAATTCGGTACAGCCTTGATGAGCCACTTCCCGGTCCACCAGTTTCTGAGGGATGATTCCCAAAACTTCCTTGCCTGCGGCAAGCATTTCATCGGCAATTACACCCATTAAGCCTACTCTTCCGGCACCATACACCAGAGAATGGTCTCTTTTGATCATTTCTTGGACCAAAGCTCTGGCCCCTGCTTCAAAGACTCCACTGTTTCCTTTTTTGGAACCGCAATAAATTGTGATTTTCTTCATGTCCTGAAATTAATTAATCCCCGGCTTTCCAAGACCAAAGGATGCAAAAGACCCTAAAAATTTTATAACCAAAAAAATCTCCTGTGATGAAAATCTGCTTTGCCACCAACAACCTAAAGAAAATCGAAGAGGTCAAAGCTGCCCTTGGTAAAGATTTTGAAATCGTATCTCTTCAAGCCATCGGCTGTAGGGAAGAACTTCCGGAGACGGGGAACACACTGGACCACAACGCTTTTCAAAAAGCCCGATATGTCAAAGAAAATTATGGTGTTGACTGTTTTGCAGATGATTCCGGGCTAGAAGTGGAGGCTTTGGAAGGAGCTCCGGGTGTCTATTCTGGAAGATTTGCCGGAGAACCCAGAAGTGATGAACGCAATATTGACCTATTGCTATCCAAAATGGACGGAAAACAAAATAGAAAGGCAAGATTTCGGACAGTGATTGCCCTGATCTTGGACGGCAAAGAATACAGCTTTGAAGGTGTGGCAGAAGGAGAAATCCTGCAATCCAGAGTAGGAAATGGGGGATTTGGATATGACCCGGTATTTAAGCCCAAAGGTTTTGAAAAGACTTTTGCCGAATTGAGTTTATCGGAAAAGAATGAAATCAGCCATCGGGGAAAGGCGGTTAAAGCCTTGATTTCCTTTTTAAGCCAAAGAAAATTCTGAGCACAAGCCAAAATTAAATTATCTTTGCCCCTCATGAAAAAGCCATTCATCGTCGGGATTACAGGAGGCTCTGCCTCGGGAAAAACCTTGTTTTTGGAACGTCTGCTCAGCACTTTCGAGCCCGGGGAAGTTTGCCTTATTTCTCAGGACAATTATTATAAACCCAGACATTTACAGCCCATTGATGCGCAGGGGGTCCATAATTTCGATACCCCTTACAGCATTGATTTTGAGCAATATGCAAGCGACATTCGCAAAATCCAAAACGGGGAAACCGTCCTTCGGGAGGAATATACCTTCAACAACGCTGCAAAAAAACC
>JAJLJS010000217.1:0-7830 GCA_033844545.1 Cyclobacteriaceae bacterium
GGATTCAGACTGATGCAAGCCGGCCAGTCGCTGCTAAAAACCAAATCAGCCTCCTGATCCAAGAGGGATTTCCAGGCAAAAGAATAGGGGAGTCGGTCTTCTCCCACTGCATTGGACCATACAGTGGTCGTACCCGGCTCGGCATGGATGGGTTCCATACTGGGCAACACTCCCAATTGGGAAAATCTTGGAATATCGTCTGGATGAATCGTTTCGATATGTTCTATTCTGTGTCTTCTGTCGGCGGTTTGGTTTGCTTGTTGGGCCATTTCGTAGGCATTCAGAGCCTCTCTAACTCCCCGGTCTCCTATGGCATGGGTGTAGAGTCGGAATCCTCTTTGATCCAGTTCTTTTACCAATTCCTGATATCGCTCCAAGGTGAAATTCAACTGGCCCAGTGCCAATGGATCAGATTCGGGTAAATCTGAATAGGGTGCCAACATGGCCCCGGTATGACCTTCGATCACTCCGTCAATCATAAATTTGATGGCGTCCGCCCTAAGCCAGGGGTTGGTGGTACCTACACTGTCTTTCAAAAAGGTGAACCGATCCAATTGATCGGGGGTAGTTGCTTCACTGACTGAAAAAGCGGCGGCATATCGAAGACTCAGTTCTCCTCTTTGGTGTAGGGCTTTAAATAACCGGAGATCTTCTTCTGTACCGTTGGCATTTTGAATGCTGGTGATTCCCAAGGAAGCCGCATACTCCAGCCCCTTTTTTAAGGCTTCCAATTTATCTTCAAAGGTGGGTTCGGGGACAAATTTCCCGACCAAGTCCATCGCCCGTTCTTTTAGGGCTCCGGTGGGATTTCCGCTTTTGTCCTTGACCAATTCCCCAAAGCCGGCAAATTGGGTTTCGGAATTGACCCCTGCAAGCTCCAAGGCTTTGGGATTGGCATAGGCGCTATGCCCGTCATAGGCACGGATGAAAACCGGCCTATCGATGTCCAACACTTTCATAGACTCATGATCCGGAAGGCCTGATTCAAAAAAAGTGTACTGCCAACCGCGACCGGTAATCCATTCCCGGTCCGGATTGGTCTGAATGTATTCTTGGGTTTTTTGGAGCATTTCTTCTAAACTTTCTGTGGAGGAAAGTTCTACCAGACTCAATCCCATCGATCCGCTTAAAAAATGGATATGAGCGTCATTGAATCCCGCTGTGACCAATTTTCCATCCAATTCGATCACTTGGGTTTCTGGACCCAAATGCTCCAGGATTTCTTCATTCGTCCCAATGGCCAAAATTTTATGGTTTTTCAAGGCCATGGCTTCCACGAAGGTGGAGTCGGATTCTCCGGTCCAGATTTTTCCATTCGTGAAAATCAGGGTTGCCGGATCTTTGGGGGAGGTACAGGCCAGGGATATCCCGAGAAGGAAGTGGATAAATAGAAATTTTCGCATGGTGGGAATTAATTGGTGGGGCTCATGTTTCGGATGGCGGAGATTTTCCAGTCCCGTTTATGAAACACGACCAGAAAAGAGCTCCAGAGATTTCGGCTGTTTCCCGAGGGATCGGTGATCACGTATCGGCAATCCACCAGGGCGATTTCATCCGTGAGAAATTTCATCTTATCGACTTTTAAAGTTCTGGTTCCGGGATTGTTTTGGGAGCTGGCCTGCATGCCCGCAATTGCTTCCTGAATTCCCACTCTCCATTCACCGGACGAAACCAACTGATCTACATCATCCATCAAAAGCTTTTTGAGAAGAACTGTGTCCCGGGTCTCCCTTGCTTTGGAGTAATCGCTGATCAGCTTGTGGATTCTGACTGCCTGTTCTTTTTGGTCGGGGTTGATTTGGGCAAAACTTAAATGAGGTAGAAGCAAGAGTATCCAGAGGAGTTTTTTCATCGGATAGGGAGTTGATATACTGTTGAATTTAGGGATAAATAGGGGAATCCCCTTTTATCCCCAAAAGATCTTCTTGAAAGTTAATCTTATTATTGTAGGGAAAATAAATAACTAAAGAGAAAGGAATCTTGGATTTTCCTTATCTTGGAGTATGAAGAAGCTTTTATTCTCCCTGTTTCTAGGCTTATTTTTCTTATTGGGCTGTCAAGAAATGGAAAAACCTCTGGATGAACCCTACGGGTATTATGATGCTGTTTCAGCCACTACTTCCGTGCCGATTGATTTTACCAATTCAGGCCAAAAAAGGACAGAACATCTGGATCATTTTCCCCTGAGCGAAAAAGAGAAATTTTCCATTGTTTGGCGACTAAACAAATCTACTCCGGTGATGGACTTTGATACCTTTTTGATGATTGAGGGAGAAGATCCGATTACCAAGGAAAAAGAGATTCTTTGGGGCTGGGGAATTACCAGAAAAATCATAGACTATGGAGCAGGAAGTACTTTGGAAATCAGGGATTTCGGCGAGGACAGGGGCATTGACAATGACCCAAAACGATTTTATTATGGTTTTGAAGTGAAGAGCCTGAACTATGATCCTGAGGCTAAAAAGATCCAAATGGTGACCTTGCAGGAGCTGTATGATTTTGACGAAGAAAAATTTAAACCCACGGAAATCACCTACCTTTTTGTATACGCAGGGCCTGTATTTAACTATTCGGAATAAAAACAAAAAAACCACCCGTCTTCGGATGGTTCCTTTTCAAATCTCAAATCTCAAATTTCCAATCAAACCACATCTTCTCCCCGCAGCCTGACCACCGCTCCTTCCAGGATATCTCCGATTCGGATTTGACAGGCAAGCCGGGAAGTCGGAAAGTATTCCGGGAGATTTTCCAGCTGGTCCAGTTCCACGTCGGTGGCTTCTCCCAAACCGTCTTTTCCTTCCAAAATTTCCACGTGGCAGGTGGCACAAAGGGCCATACCTCCGCAGGTAGCCAACACGGGATATTCGGAGGCTTTTAGAATCTCCATCAGGCTAAAGCCCATGTCATCCGGTGCCTCGATGTCTTGACGGTTGCCGTCCTGATCTTCTACTGTGAATTTGATCATAGCTGGGAAAGGTTTAGAATGCGTTTACTCCGTTTACTGTGGTGTATTTAAAGCTGAGTTTTTGGTCAGGATAGACGTATTTGAAGGCGGAATGCATCATGATTGCTGCCTCGTGGAATCCGCAAAGAATCAGTTTCAGTTTGCCGGGATAGGTGTTGATATCCCCGATGGCATAGATTCTTTCCACTCCGGTGGAGTAGTCTCGGGTATCTACTTCGATTGCATTTTTGTCAATGGTCAAGCCCCAGTCAGCGATTGGACCCAATTTAGGACTAAGTCCAAACAAAGGAATCAGGTAGTCCGCATCGATCGAAAGATCCTGCTTTTGTTTGTCTTCCAAAACTACCTTTTCCAGTTTACCATTCCCGTTTACCTGCTTTAGGTTGGCAGAAAGGATCAGGTCAATTTTACCTACGTTAGCTAAATCAAACACCTTGGAAGCAGAATCTGGGGCACCTCGGAAGGTCTCATTTCGGTGGACCAAAGTTACTTTTTTAGCGACTTTGGAAAGGAAAATAGTCCAGTCCAAAGCAGAGTCCCCACCTCCGGCAATGACCACGTTTTTGTCGCGGAAAGTTTCGGGATTTTTCACCATGTAATGAATTCCTTTGCCCTCGTAAGTCTCCAGATTTTCCAGAACAGGCTTTCGGGGTTCAAAGCAACCCAACCCTCCGGCAATTACGATGACTTTGGCATGCACATGCGTTTTGTCACTGGTGGTCACCACGTAGCTTCCATCCGCCTGCTTATCCAAATGATCCACCCGCTCACCTAAGGTAAACGTGGGCTGAAAAGGTTTGATCTGCTCCATCAGGTTGTCCACCAATTCCTGGGCTTTGACCTCCGGATATCCCGGAATGTCATAGATCGGCTTTTGGGGATAGATTTCAGAAAGCTGACCGCCGACCTGAGGCAAAGCATCAATCAAGTGACATCTCATTTTGAGAAGACCAGCTTCAAAAACGGCAAATAGGCCCACCGGACCGGCTCCGATGATGCAAAGGTCAGTGTGGATCGTGTTGGTATTCATTGCTTTTGTTGGGGGTTACCCGTATAGGTTTGTACTTTATTTCGCTTGTGCTTTACTTAATCTTCTATGGTTTGACCATCCAAATTTTGGTAGATCGTATTTAAAATCCGCTTAAATTCTTCGAAATCGGTTTCGTTTAGATTTTCCCAGGCCTTTTCCCGGATTTCCAATACTTTGGGTTTGAGTTCGGCTACTTTGGCTAATCCCTGTTCAGTCAAATGAAGCTGAAAGCTTCTCCTGTCCTGGGGATGAGGTATCCGCTCCACGTATCCTTTTTTGCAAAGCAAATCGATGATTCTGGTCAAGGTCGGATGGTCTTTGAAGACCAGATTGGCCAATTCTGTCTGGCTCATCAGGCCGTTTTCGGAAAGGTTTTTCAAGACTAACCACTGGTCTACCGTCACTTCAAATTCACCTTGTTTGAACTGCTGCTGAGCGTATTGTTTCACTTTTCTCGCAGTGCGGTCGAGGAGAAAGGAATACCGGGCAAAGAGTTCTTGTGTCATACCAATTGTTAGTATGACAAATATATGAAGAAAATGTTTAGCTCAAATAATAGCCTATAAAATCTATAGGGATTGTAAAAACATTCTTCACCAGAGGTTTTTCACGGAATTCCTCAAAGAAAACTTGGTGCGGGGTTTAAATTCTTATTTTTAAGCGCTTAATCCATTTTTTTTAAAATACTTAACACACCTAACATGAATTGGAATACCGTTATCGACAAGGCGCTGGAAGTCTTGCGAACCTCTGACCGTGGATTTGTCCTCATGGATATGTACAACAACATCCTGACGCCTGAGGAAGCTGCCTTTCGAAAAATCAGCGTCACCCCCTACAATGCTTTGAAGTTTATTCAAACTCAGTTTTCTGCAATGGGATTGGATATTTCTGACAAGAATGTCCGGATCAAATTGATTGCCTTGCTGGAGGAGTTTGACCGGCTTCAGAAAGAAAACAGAATAGAGTTTAAAGTTTAAAGTGAGGAGTTTAAAGTTTAAAATGTAAGGGGAGGAGTTGAAAGTTTAAATTGGGGGAATGTGGGTTTGAGACAGGAAAATGAGATTCCCTATCGGATTCCGGTCTGCATAGAGTAAATTTCAGGATGAAAAATTTCACCCTCCTTTTCGCCCTTTTTTGTGCCTTTTCTCATTTTGCGATTGCCCAGGATCCTGCCCCTTTAAAAATCGGCGTGGCTGGGCTTCATCATGGACATGTGGGTTGGGTTTTTGAAGCGAACAAACGACCGGATATAGAACTAGTCGGGATCGCTGAATCCAACCGGGAATTGGCGGAGCGATATGCCAGGCAACATGGGATTTCCATGGATTTGGTGTTTGATTCGATCGAAGAAATGGTCGAAAAAACAAAACCAGAAGCGGTTACAGGTTTCGGGAATACGTTTCAACATCTGGAAATTGTGCAAGTCTGTGCGCCTCGGGGCATCCATGTCATGGTGGAAAAGCCGTTGGCGGTGAGCCTGGACCATGCCCTGCAAATGGCAGAATTGGCCCAAAAACATCAGATTCACCTGTTGACCAACTACGAAACCTCCTGGTATGCCAGCAATGAAAAGGCAAATGACCTCCTCGAAGCTGGGAAAATCGGTGAAGTGCGTAAGATCGTCGTTAGAGACGGGCACCGTGGACCCAAAAAAATCGGAGTTGGGTCTGAATTTTTGGAATGGTTAACAGACCCGGATCTCAATGGCGCAGGGGCATTGATGGATTTCGGGTGCTATGGAGCCAATCTGAGTACCTGGCTGTTGGATGGGCAAAAACCCAGCTCAGTCACCGCAATTACCCAGCAATTGAATCCCTCAGACAATCCAAAAGTAGAGGATGAGGCTACCATTATTTTGACTTACCCTTCGGCCCAGACGATCATCGAAGCATCCTGGAACTGGCCCATAGGCATCAAGGATATGGCGATTTATGGGTTGACCGGAGCCATTTTTGCCGATGATGGACAAACCCTACGGGTAAGAATGGCCGAGGGATACAGTGGATTTCAGGAAGAAAAAATGAACCTTCCAGCTCGTTCCAAACCTTTTGATGATCCATTTTCAGTATTGAAAGCGGTGGTCAGGGGAGAATTGGTCCTCCCGAATTATGACGTTTATTCTCTGGAAAATAACCTGATCGTGATGGAAATCCTTCAGGCTGCCAAAGAAAGTGCTGCCAGTGGTAAAACAGTTTACTTGAAAAAATAAGATGCCGATGAACCCCAAAATCCTGATTCTTTTCCTGTTGAGTCTGTTGAATTTTCAGGCAATTTCCCAGCAACAGACTTATTGCAATCCTATCAATCTGGATTACGGTTACACGCCCATTCCCAATTTCTCCGAGTGGGGAAGGCATCGGGCGACTGCGGATCCGGTGATTGTAAATTTCAAAGGCGACTTTATCCTTTTCTCCACCAATCAATGGGGCTACTGGACCAGTCCTGACCTATCCAACTGGACCTTTCATTCCCGGCTTTTTCTTCGCCCTTGGAACAAAGTTTATGACGAACTCTGTGCTCCTGCAGTAGGGGTTTTGGGCGATACAGTAATCGTCATGGGGTCAACGTATGAGAAGGACTTTACGGTCTGGATGAGCACGGATCCTAAAGCCAATGAATGGAAACCTCTAGTGGAGAAGTTTGAAATCGGGGGCTGGGATCCGGATTTCTTTACCGATGAGGACGGAAGGCTGTATATGTACAATGGGAGTTCAAACCGATACCCCCTGTACGGAATTGAATTGGATAGAAAGACTCTGGAGCCAATTGGCACCAGGAAAGAAATGTATCTACTCGAGCCTGATAAATACGGCTGGCAGCGATTCGGGGAGCATATGGACAATACCTTCTTGGATCCTTTTATGGAAGGAGCCCACATGACCAAGCATAATGGGAAGTACTACCTACAGTACGGAGCTCCAGGGACGGAATTCAGCGGATATTCTGACGGAGTCGTGGTTGGCACAAGTCCTTTGGGGCCTTTTATTCCCCAATCCGATCCTTTGAGTATGAAATTGGGTGGTTTTGCCAGGGGAGCAGGACATGGGGCCACTTTTCAAGATAACCAAGGCAAGTACTGGCATGTCAGTACAATTATGGTCTCGGTCAAAAACAATTTTGAACGACGATTGGGAATCTGGCCCGCTGGCTTTGACCAAGATGATGTGATGTGGAGTTCTACCGCTTTTGGGGATTATCCCCATTACCTTCCGGATTCGCCCAAGGCAGGGGAATTCACGGGTTGGATGCTGCTGAATTACAATAAGCCCATTGCTGTGTCCTCTACTCTGGGAGGCTATGCCGCCAATTATGCCAATGACGAAGATATCAAAACCTATTGGAGTGCATCCTCCGGCAACACGGGCGAATGGATTCAGACGGACCTAGGTCAGCTGAGCACTGTCCATGCCGTTCAGATCAATTATGCCGATCAGGATGTAGCCCAAGATCGATTGGGAAAGAGGACAGATCAATTTCACCAATATAAACTCTTTCATTCTTTGGACGGGAAGAAGTGGGAGGTCTTGGTGGATAAGAGCCAAAATAAAACAGACATCCCTCATGACTATGTGGAGCTGGACAAACCTGTTCAAACCCGCTACCTCAAGCTGGAAAATATCCATATGCCTACCGGAAAGTTTGCGATCAGTGGATTCCGCGTATTTGGCAATGGGGGAGGTGAAAAGCCCAAAACGGTAAACCAGTTTATGGTTTTCCGCACGGAAAAAGACAAACGCAGCGCCTATCTCAAATGGTCTCCAATGGATGATGCTTATGCCTACAATATTTACTACGGAACTGCTCCAGATAAACTTTATACCTCCATCATGGT
>JAJLJS010000218.1:0-3759 GCA_033844545.1 Cyclobacteriaceae bacterium
TCGGTCATAGGCGGTCTTGCTCATATTCGTTACGCCGGTGAGAACAATCCCGATTTCATGATTTTCGATTTCTTCAAAAGATTTGAATTCAGGCTCCCAAGTCAATAAGGCCAAATTGGAAAGGAAAGGATTGGTGAAAAAAAGTAAAAGCCCGATTCCTGCCCAAAGCAACTTTTTGCCCCATTTTCTTTTGATATAAATCGCTCCACTGATTATCAAAATCAACAGAATGGTTAGCGGCATGGCCAAAAAACTCAAAAACTGGGAGAGGTAGAAGAACATGGGTATTTGAATAATATCAGATTTGGCAAACTTAATTTAAAGTGCTTTTTTAGTTCATAATTTCTTTGAACAAACTAATGCGAAGGACACAACTCAAAGCAAGCTTAACAATTTTAGCTTCAATTTTTTTATTGGCATGTAATCCCAATAAAAATAGTGACCTGTTGATTTTTTCAGCATGTGATACAGATTCTCCCAGTCAATCCAAAAAAGAGGAGTATTCTGTGGCATTAAATTATTGGCTGGAGGAGAATTCTTTGGAAGGGTTTTTCCTTGAAAAACAAAATAAATGGAAGGACTCGAAAGCTTGGAGAGAAAGAAAAGGATTAATCCAAGATGAACCGATTTTGAAGTGTATTTCGGAGAAGAAAAAGGCGACATTTCTTTATGTCCCAAAGTCCTATTATAAAAAGATTCCAATTGGTCATGAGTACCTCAAGTTTTATTTAGTCAATAATACTAATGAGGTTTTGTCAATTCCTTCCTTTGATAATACCATCGGAAATATCCGTTCGGAAATTTCAAGCGATCAGAGGAGTTGGTTAAGATTTCAGGAAGAAACCCCTGATCCAGGATTTATATGTGGTAATAGCTTTTGGGAGGATGAACTTAAGCCTGGAGAATTCATTGAAATAAATCTCGAAAGTGATTTCCTGGGATTTGGGGATTCAACGGTGAATTATCGAATCAACTTTGCTCTAGGTGAGGATACCTTGGTTTCCAATACCATTCCGGTTAATCTTTTGGAAATTCAATTAAAAATTCTTTCACCAAAAACCGAAGAAAAGCCCATCTAATCGGCTCCTTACAGAACAGATGTTGTTTACATTACCTATTAACAGGTGTTTTATGGGTTAATAAACATTTTAGTAATTCTTTCTTTTATCAATCTTCCTTAATCTGATTTGGAAAGCTATTTTTGACCATGCTTTCAAACCAGCCTAACCTATTGCCTTTATTGGAAAAACTTGAAGCCCAACTCGAGGGCAATTTGCAGTTTGACCAACTTAGCCGAACCCTATACGCCACCGATGCCTCTGTTTATCGGGAGATGCCTTTAGCAGTCGCTTTTCCCAAGTCTGAGTCTGATATCCAAAGACTGATTCAGTTTGCCAATGAGAACGGTACTTCCCTGATTCCCCGAACAGCAGGTACTTCTCTGGCTGGGCAATGTGTGGGAAACGGGATCGTAGTGGATGTCTCCAAGCATTTCACCCAAATCCTGGAATTCAACAAAGAAGAAAGATGGGTTCGAGTGCAGCCGGGGGTCGTTCGGGATGAGCTGAACCGTTACCTCAAGCCACATGGTCTATTTTTCAGCCCGATCACTTCCACTGCCAACCGGGCGATGATCGGAGGAATGGTGGGAAACAATTCTTCCGGAACGACTTCCATTGTCTATGGGGTAACTCGGGACAAGGTGATTTCTCTGAATACCATTCTCAGCGATGGACAAAAGGTTGTTTTCGGAGAGATCTCTCAGGATGAGTTTGATCGGAAATGTGAGCAAAAAGATCTGGAAGGAACAATCTACCGTCAAATCTTCGACGAGCTCAACAACCCTGAAGTCCGTGAAGAAATTCATGCACAATTTCCCAAAAAGTCTATCCATAGACGAAATACCGGCTATGCAGTGGATGAATTGCTGAAAGCAGAGCTTTTCGAAGGCAAGGAAAAATTCAACTTTTGCAAACTTTTGACAGGATCGGAAGGAACCTTGGCTTTCACTACCGAAATCAAAATCTGTCTCGATCCCCTACCTGATCCGGTAGAAATCGTGGTCGCTGCCCACTTTGTAACAATCCACGAAAGCATGAAGTCCGCTCAGGTTGCCATGAAGCATCCTGCAACAGCGGTGGAGTTGATGGATAAAATCATCTTGGATTGTACGAAAGAGAGCATAGAATACTCCAAAAACCGCTATTTCGTAGAGGGAGATCCTGAGGCGATTTTGATGATCGAATTCCGGGGAAAAACTCTGGAAGAAGCCATGGCCAAAGGAGAAGCGCTTGTAGCTGACCTGAAAGCTGGCGGCTACGGCTATGCCTACCCGATAATCGAGCCAGAGAGAGTAGCTTCTGCTTGGGCTCTTCGTGCAGCTGGTTTGGGATTATTGGGAAATATACCCGGTGATCCCAAAGCAGTGGCTTGTATCGAAGATACGGCGGTGGATATCGAAGACTTAGCGGATTATATGGATGAAGTAGATGCGATGATGGCTGGATTCAATCAAAAGCCGGTGCACTACGCCCACGCGGGTGCGGGTGAAATTCACTTGCGCCCTATTTTGGATTTGAAAAAAGCTGAGGATGTGGAGGAGTTTTATAAGATTTCCTTGGCTTCTGCCCAGTTGGTAAAGAAATATCAAGGTTCGCTTTCCGGGGAACATGGAGACGGACGAGTACGCGCTGCTTTTATCCCACTGATGGTGGGAGAAAAGAATTACGAGCTTTTCCGAAGGATCAAATACACTTGGGATCCCAAAAACATCTTCAATCCCGGCAAAATTGTGGATGCGGCACCGATGAATAAATTCCTGCGCTACGAGCCGGGAATGCAAACTCCTGAGCACAAGACTGCCATTGATTTTTCCCATGTGGGAGGGATTTTGCGTTTGGCAGAAAAATGCAACGGTTCAGGCGACTGTCGAAAACTTCCAGGTTCTGGGGGGACGATGTGTCCGAGCTATATGGCCACTCGAAATGAGAAAGATACAGTCAGAGGTAGGGCGAATACGCTTCGGGAATTTCTGACTTTGGATAAAAAGGAAAACGCCTTTGACCATCCAGAAATTAAAGAGGCCTTGGACCTGTGTCTTAGCTGCAAAGGCTGCACGGCTGAGTGCCCCTCCAATGTGGACATGGCCAGTATGAAAGCGGAGTTTTTGTATCAATACCAAAAAACTCATGGCGTTCCACTTCGTTCCAAAGCTTTTGCCTATATCAATGAGTTGAATGAGCTGGGCTCCAAGATCCCGGGAATTGCCAATTTCTTTCTGAGCAATTCCCTGACAGGCGGATGGATGAAATCACTTTTGGGGGTAGCCCCGGACCGAAATCTTCCGGAAATAAGTGCGGTGAGCCTCAAAAAGTGGTATGCTAAAAACTATGAGACGCTTCCCGGTGCCTCTCAACCCATCAAGACGGTTTACTTTTTTGTGGATGAATTCACCAACCACAACGATACGTCTATTGGGATCAAGGCCATTTCCCTTTTGAAAAAGCTGGGCTATGCGGTGAAAGTGGTGGATCACGAGGAAAGCGGAAGATCTGCTTTGTCCAAAGGACTTTTGCAAAAGGCAAAAAAGCATGCCGAAGCGAATGTGAAAATCTTTTCCGAATTGATTGATGGAAATACTCCTTTGATAGGGTTGGAGCCTTCTGCGATTTTGAGTTTTCGGGATGAGTATCCGAGACTTGTCGGTAAGGAGCTAGCGCCTGCGGCCAAAAAACTCAAATTTCATGTCAAGTTGATCGA
>JAJLJS010000219.1:0-1884 GCA_033844545.1 Cyclobacteriaceae bacterium
TCATTTTTAAGAAATTGAGGAAGAATTTTTAAACATAACTCTCATGAAAAAATCAATTTTAGGAATCTTTGTTTTGGCAACAATTTCATTTTCTGTTCCATCCCAAGCCCAAATTTTAAAGAAAATTCAAAATGCTGCTCAGAATGCAGCCACCAATGCAGCAAGCTCAAAAGCGGAAAAGGAAAGTTCGGACAAAATGAGCGAAATGTTGGAGGGCATGATGCAATCTGCTCCCACCGAATCGGAATACTCTTTTACAGGGTATATGGTGATGGAAGTCACTGCCACCGACAAAAAGGGAAAATCAGAACCTCCGACCCAATTCAATTATTTAATCGGAGACAATGTGGCGTTTATGGGAATGGCTTTTGCCGACCCTAAATCTCCCAGCAACAAAACTACCACCATCATGGACACCAAAAACCAGGCAATGGTGATGCTTTTAGACAATGAAGGACAAAAGTCCAGCATGGCCATGAAGTTGAATTATGATAAAATCCAGGAAGCGGTAGATGAAGAAGCTTCCGAGCAAATGGAAGATCCTGGATACCAAATCACCAAAACCGGAAATACCAAAGAAATTCTTGGCTACACTTGCGAGGAATATTTAGTGAAATCCGAAGATGGGGAAGGAAGGTATTGGGTGACTGAAAAACCCATTGAAGGCTTTTCCATGTTTTCCCCCCAAAGCAATCCCATGATCTCAAATAAAACCATGGACCGATACAATTCCTTTTTTTCACAAGCTCCGAAGGGAACATTCCTGGAAATGCAATTTACTTCTGCAGAAGGGGAAGTTACCGATATGAAAGTGGTTGAAATTGAGCTGAATTCTCCTCAAAAATTCAACATGGCTGATTATCCCAATATGATGTCGGGCATGAAATAAGTATCTATTCAGAGGGCAGTTTTTCTGCCCTTTTTCATTTTTAAGTCTCAAAGACTGGTAAATTCATGGCAAATTACACCTGCCTGTGAAAATTATCCTTATTGCCGCAGTAGCCAAAAACAAAGTCATCGGAAAAAACAACCAGTTGATCTGGAAGCTTCCATCTGATCTAAAAAGATTCAAAAACCTTACTTCAGGGCATTATATTCTGATGGGAAGAAAGACTTTTGAGTCCTTAGGAAAACCCTTGCCCAACAGAACTCACCTGATCATCACCAGAAATCCGGAATTCAAAGCCCCTGAAGGTCATTATGCTTTCCAAAACCTGGAAGAAGCTTTCATTTTTTGTAACAAAATTGGCGTAGAAGAGCTTTTCATCATTGGAGGAGGTAAAATTTACCGTGAGTCAATTTCAATGGCCGATGAGCTTGAGATCACTGAAGTCGATATGAATCCTGAAGGAGATACCTACTTCCCTGAAATTGACCCTGAAATTTGGGCCGAAACGTCAAGAGAAGAATTCCCAGCTGATGATCGAAATGAATGCGCTTTCGCCTTTGTAACCTTTGAAAGAAGATAAACCCATGGATCAACCAGTCGCTTGGATCACCGGAGCCTCTTCAGGAATCGGAGAAGCCATCGCAAAAATCTTTTCCAGAAAAGGATATCGACTAATTCTCTCTGCCCGAAGGGAGACAGAATTGGAGCGGGTAAAAAAAGAATGCACCAATCCGGATTCCATTCATCTTTTACCCCTTGACCTGACTGAAATTGATTCTTTCGACCAAAAAGTCAAGCAAGCCCTTTCACTCTTTGGCCAAATAGACCTGATGGTTCACAATGGTGGAATAAGCCAAAGGTCCCTCATCAAAGACACCAAACTGAACGTAGACCGTAGACTAATGGAAGTGAATTTCTTTGGGACAGTGGCATTGACAAAGGCAATTTTACCCCACTTTATTGAAAGAAAATCCGGACATTTTGTGGTGATCACC
>JAJLJS010000220.1:0-7739 GCA_033844545.1 Cyclobacteriaceae bacterium
TCCAAATAAAGCTGTGTTAACTCACTTTTTTTGCCTATCTTGCGACATCTATAAATCAAGATGAAATCACCTTTTTAGCCCGATTTTAAGGGTTTTTCTCCAAAAAATATGAGTGAAGAAAAAGCGAAAAATCCAGCAGAATACGGTGCTGGGAATATTCAGGTATTAGAAGGCCTGGAAGCAGTAAGAAAAAGACCCGCGATGTATATCGGGGACGTGGGCATCAAAGGACTCCATCATCTCATTTGGGAAGTGGTCGACAACTCGGTCGATGAGGCTCTTGCAGGACACTGTGACACTATCCGTGTGTCGGTTCACGAAGATAATTCGATCACGGTCGAAGACAACGGTCGAGGAATTCCTACGGACATGCACCCCAAAGAGAAAAAATCAGCTTTGGAAGTGGTACTCACCGTCCTTCATGCAGGTGGCAAATTTGACAAGGATACCTACAAAGTCTCCGGTGGTCTTCACGGAGTAGGGGTTTCCTGTGTGAACGCCCTGTCCACAGACTTGAAAGCTACCGTGCATCGGAATGGTGTCATCACCGAACAAGAATTTAAAATTGGAGTCCCCCAATATCCTGCCAGACAAATTGGTCCAACTGATAAGCGAGGAACCATCATCCACTTCAAACCGGATGATTCAATTTTCACCGTGACGGAATTCCGCTATGAGACCATTGCCACCCGACTTCGGGAAATGGCCTATTTGAATGCAGGAATCCGGATTTTCCTAACCGATTACCGGGAGCTGGAAGAGGACGGTCAGCCCAAATCGGACGAGTTTTTCTCTGAAGGCGGGCTGGTAGAATTCGTCCAATACCTGGATGAAACCCGAGAAAAGATCATTGAATCCCCCATTTACATTGAGTCTTTGGATCAGGAAGTCCCTGTTCAGGTAGCGATGAACTACAACAGTTCTTACACCGAAAACGTCGTTTCCTATGTCAATACCATCAATACCTATGAGGGAGGAACCCATGTGACGGGATTTAGAAGGGCTTTGACAAGAACATTGAAAAGCTATGCAGATAAGTCCGGAATGTTGGATAAACTCAAAATTGAGGTATCAGGGGATGATTTTCGGGAAGGACTGACGGCAGTCATCTCAGTAAAAGTAGCCGAGCCGCAATTTGAAGGACAAACCAAGACAAAATTGGGTAACTCAGATGTGGTAGGTTTTGTGGATTCCGCTGTTTCAGAAGTTCTTCAGGCTTGGTTGGAGGAGCATCCCCGAGAAGCCAAAACGATTGTAGGCAAGGTAATTCTAGCCGCCCAGGCCCGTCATGCTGCCCGAAAGGCCAGAGAAATGGTCCAGCGAAAGAACGTGCTCGGAGGCGGTGGTCTTCCGGGAAAGCTTGCCGATTGTGCAAACTCTGACCCTACGGTTTGCGAACTCTATCTGGTGGAAGGGGACTCTGCAGGCGGATCTGCCAAGCAGGGACGTGACCGGGATTTTCAGGCCATTTTGCCTTTGAAAGGAAAAATCTTGAACGTAGAAAAAGCCCATGAGCACAAAATCTACGACAATGAGGAAATCAAAAATATCCTTACCGCTCTGGGAGTTAAGTTTGGGACTGTCAATGATGACAAAGAATTGGATCTTTCCGGATTGAGATACCACAAAATCATTATTATGACGGATGCTGATATTGATGGGTCTCACATCAGAACTTTGATCCTGACGCTCTTTTTCAGGTATATGCGAACCTTGATCGAAAGGGGCTACGTCTATATTGCCTTGCCACCGCTTTACCTGTTGAAAAGAGGAAAAGACGAGCGCTATTGCTGGACCGAAGAAGAGCGAAAGCAGCTTACCGCCGAAATGGCCAAGGACGGCAAAGAAGACAGCGTGGGGGTGCAGCGCTACAAAGGTCTTGGGGAAATGAACCCGGAGCAGCTTTGGACCACGACCATGGATCCGAATGTCCGAACGATTAAGCAGGTCACGATTGATTCTGCAGCAGAAGCGGATCACTTGTTTAGTATGCTGATGGGAGATGAAGTGGCCCCAAGAAGAGAATTCATCGAGCGAAATGCCAAATACGCCAAAATCGACACTTAATAAAAGAGGGGCATTTGCCCCTTTTTTGAATTAAATCCATGTCCTGGTTTAGCAGGGAAATGTTAAGCTTTTGATCTGAATATTGACTTTATGAAACTTGCAGTCGGAGATAAATACGAGGCAACAATCCAGAAAAGTGACCTAGTCAGCAGAGATTTAAGTTGGGTGAAATTTAATGAGCGGGTATTGGACCAATCCAAAAAATCCCATCGGACAATTTTGGAAAAGCTTAAATTTCTTGCAATTACAGCTTCCAACTTGGACGAATTTTTCATGATCCGGGTTGGTTCGCTTTACAATTACCTGGATTATGATAAAGAACGCATTGACTATTCCGGGTTAAGGGAGTATCCTTTCAAGGAAAAATTGATGAAAGACTGCCAGCGCTTTCATCAGGATCAGCATGAACATTTTACCAAGGTAATCTTACCCGAATTACATCAGGAAGGGATTTCTCTGATGAATGTATCCAAGCTTTCTCCAGTCAATCAGGAGAAGGTCAAAGATTATTTTATGAAGGCAATTTATCCGATGCTCACACCCATGGTCTATGATGGGTATCGGACTTTTCCGATCCTGATGAACAAGCTTTTGGTCTTTGGAGTAGTCACCACCAGCCCAGGAGAGCGGAAAGACATGCGGAAAATGAGCTTTGTCCAGATCCCAGCCAATATTCCCAGATTTTTTGAGATCGAGACGGAAAATTCTCTCATGCTGATTCCCATTGAGGAGGTCATTCGGGAAAATCTGATTTCCCTTTTCAGAAATGTAGAAATCGAATCCGTGAGCCTTTTCAGAATTACCCGAAACGGTGATTTTTCTTTGGAGGAAAGTGAGGATATGGATGCCAATTTTCTGGAAGAGGTAAAAAGGAAATTGATGGAGCGGAAGACAGGCAGGGTGGTCAAGATTGAAATCGAAGAAGGCTATTCCCGATGGATGCTAAATTCCCTCCTGGAGCGCTGGAACCTTCAGTCTGATTCGGTTTTTATGGTGAAAAGGTCCAGTATGATTGATTTTACCGGTCTTTGGCAAATTGTCGGAAATAGGCGCTTTCGAGAGCGTCTGCCTCAGATGCCAGCACCCGTAAAACCTCTTTCCTATCCGGAAGAGGGAAGGGCGGATATTTTTGAAATCCTAAAAGAAAAAGATATCCTCTTGCATCATCCTTATAATAACATTGATTCGATCCTGGACCTGATCGAGACAGCAGCCGAGGATCCTGATGTCATGGCAATCAAGATGACCATTTATCGTCTTGCGAAGGAAAGCAGAATCACCAAAGCCTTGCTGAGAGCTGCCGAAAACGGAAAACATGTATCGGTGCTATTTGAAGTCAAAGCAAGATTTGACGAAGAAAACAATATCAGAGAAGCTAAGAAGCTTCAAAAGGCAGGTTGCTTTGTGATCTATGGGATTTCTAATCTGAAAACCCATACCAAGCTGCTCCTGATCGTCAAGCGGGATGCCTCCGAGATTACCAGGTATGTTCACCTGGGATCCGGTAACTATAACGAGGATACCGCAAGGCTTTATACTGATATCGGTTTGCTGACTACCAACGAGATCCTGGCCAATGATGTATCAGAATTCTTCAATGTAATCACAGGCCATTCACTTCCTTCCAATTACCGAAATTTGATTACCGCTCCACGGGATATGCGTCGACAATTAATCGAATTCATTGAGCAGGAAGCGGAAAATGCAAGAAATGGATTACCGAGTGGAATCTTTATCAAGGTGAATTCTTTGGAGGATTCTGAAATTATCTATGCGCTATATCGAGCTTCTCAGTCAGGAGTCACCATCAAACTAATCGTCCGTGGAATTTGCTGTTTAAGACCCGGAAGACCTGGATTGAGTGAGAATATTGAGGTGATTTCGATTGTTGGGGACTTTTTGGAACACAGTAGGATTTACCATTTCCATAACAATGGCCAAACCAGGACCTATTCAGGAAGTGCAGATATGATGGTCAGGAGTTTTGACAAACGGCTGGAGTCCTTGTTTAAGGTAGAATCACCTTTACTGGAAAAGCAATTGATGAATATTCTTGCTTTCAATTTGAAGGACAACGCCAATTCGTATGTGATGCTGGAAGATGGTACTTACCGTCCGAAATCTCCTTCTGAAAATGAACAGGAATTCAATGTGCATAAGGAATTCTTTGATCTGCAGGCCGAAGAAGTGTTGGCTGTGAAGCTGGTGGAATAAGCAGAATCAAAAGAAATCATCAAAGTCCCGGAATGGAGGAAATTCCGGGACTTTTTTATTTCTTTCTTCCAACCAATACCAAAATAATCCCCGCTGCAATTACAATTCCTCCGGCATAGGTCGGCCATTCCAATCGGTTTTCTTTTTCGGCCGAAACCTGAATCGGACCGGCATCAATTACTTTTTCTTGGGTAGTAAAATCAATGCCTGACAGAAAAAACATGGCAGCGCCTGCGATGATCAAGATTATTCCGAGGGTTTTCATACTGGGTGGGATTTGGTAAAGAACTAAGCTACGGGAATTGATCCAAATCAGAAAGGGAAAAAGACCGGAATTAGAATACTGGCCAAAATCCAGAATATCAGATTTAGAGGAGTACCCACCTTGAGATAATCAGAGAATCTATAATTCCCAGGATTGTAGATCATCGTATTGGTCTGGTACCCCATAGGTGTCATAAAACTCAGGCTCGAGGCAAAAGTCACCGCCATCAGAAAAGGTCGGGAGTCCACTTCCAGAGAAGCGGCGATACTGATCGCTATAGGGGCCAAAAGTGCTGCCGTGGCATTATTGGACATGACATTAGTTAGAAGAAAAGTAACCGCAAATAAGGCACTCAAGACTGCCTGCGGACCGTATTTTCCAAAGGAATCCACTACCGCATCTCCGATGAAAATTGAGCCGCCGGTTTTTTCCAATGCAGCCCCCATGGATAGGACCCCTGCCAGCATGAATATTACTTTCCAATCAATCGCTCGGTAGGCCTCCTCAGGTGAGATAGAGCCCAACATGACCATCGCTACCGCACCTGCAGTGGCAGAAAGCGGTATGGGAAGGATTCCAAAAGCTGAAATGGAAACCACAAGTGCCAAAATCCCAACAGTCAGGAAAACCTGGGTTTTGTTTAAGACTTTTGCTTTTTTGGATGAAACCAAAAGCAAATCATTGGATCGATTGACCGATTGGATGGATTCGTCAGTGGCTCTAAGCAAAAGTACGTCTCCTGACTTTAGGGAAACCTTGGAAATCAAGGTTTCCAAAAGTCCGGCTCTGTGCCTTATGCCCAAAACCATAACTTGGTCATAAAGTTGTCTGAAATTGACTTCCTTGAGGCTTTGATTGATCAAGGAAGAATTCGGCGTGACTACCGCTTCAAAGATTTTTTCTTCCTCATCGATGAGACTTTCAAAATCCCAATCCAATTCGGCCTTCATTTTTATCCCAGATGTTTTTTTGAGTTTATCGAGATTGCTTTGATCGGTAATCAGTCGGATAGTATCTCCTTCCAGAATCGGAGTATTGGGATAGACTCTTAGCTTTTTTCCATCCTCCCGGATGATTTGAAGAGCCTTGATCTTGTTGTTTTTAAAGAGACTATTTCTTTGAATGGGCTCGTGCAATTGCTCGTAGGAATCGGAAACAGTCACTTCTATCAGGTAATTGCCGAGGTCTATCGTGTCAAAAAAACCAGGCTTGGACTTACGGTCCGGGCTCAGCCATTTTCCTAGCGTGACCATGTAGAGGGTGCCTGCAATCAGGAATACAATTCCTAAGGCACTCATTTCAAAAATACCGAAGGCGGGAAGTCCAGCCTGCTCTGCTATTCCGCTGACCAAAATGTTGGTACTTGTCCCCAAGAGTGTGCAAATTCCTCCCATCAATGCCCCAAAGGACAATGGCATCAGAAGCTTGGATGGGGAAATTTGGTTTTGTTTTCCCAAATGAATCACTGCGGGCATCAGCAAAGCTACTACTGCGGTATCATTGATGAATGCGGAAAGCAAACCTGAGGCAATCATCAAGCTAAGGATCAGTTTGGTCTCACTTTCCTGTGCCTGATTTCCCAAAAAAATGCTGAAACGATCCAAAATTCCGGTTTGAAAAATTCCAAAGGAAATCACAAACATGGCTGATACCGTGATAGTTGCGGAGTTGGAAAAGCCAGCCATTCCTTCCTCAACGTCCAGGATTCCAAAAACCATAAAAAGCACCATTACCCCAATGGCGATCGTGTCCACAGAGAATTTCTCTGTGACAAAAAATAACATGGCAATAGAAATAATGCCGAAAACCAAAGCAATATCGAAAGTCATAGGCTACATTTTTAGATAGTTTCCTTTTCTGATCTTTTTCCTAACGGTGAAATAACTGATAAATCCTATGGTCAAAAAAGCAAAACTTAAACCAAATGCCAGGTAGCCCAGATCCCGGATATGGGAAAGATTTTTTACTTCAAAAAGGGCTGTACCGGAAACCAAAAAATACAGGGAAGTGCGAATAAAGGAAAGCAAAGTCCGATAATTTGCCAATCGGGTTCTTTGACGAGCTAAATAGTCCCGGACAATAAGTTCTTGTTCAAATTCCTTTTCCATGATTCTTTGTATATTTTAAGGTGTATAATTCTAAACTAATGCTTATGAAAAGGATTTTTACAATTTTTCTTTTTTTAATCACTATCAACTTTGCCCAAAGCCAAGAGGTTGAGGAGATAAAAAAAGATACAACTTACTGGCTAAAAGAAATCTCTGGTGGGATCAATATCAACCAGGCGTCTTTTAGCAGCAACTGGACTGGAGGGGGTGTCAATTCTATGGCATTCAGCACGTATTTGATTGGGAGGGCCAATTATGCCAAAGGGCCTTGGACCTGGGACAATACCCTGGACTTGATTTACGGGATTGTGAAAAATGAAGGAGAGGATGGAAGAAAGTCCAATGACCGGATTTATTTGGATTCCAAGGTCGGTCACAAAATATCCGAAAAGTGGAATGTTTATTTTGCGGTTAACTTCCTCTCCCAATTTGCTCCGGGCTATGACTTTGATACCGAACCCAAGACTTTGATTTCCAAATGGGCCAATCCAGCCTATCTGACCACTGGAATTGGATTTGAGTACAAGCCCAACAATGAGTTTTCCCTCAGACTTTCCCCTTTCTCCCCAAGATTTACATTTGTGACTGATACCAATTTATATTTGGATGTACCCAAAAATTACGGGGTTGAAATTGGTGAAACCGTCCGGCAGGAGTGGATCGCTTTTAATGCTTTGGCAGAATGGAAGAAGGAGTTGTCTGAAAGACTAAGTCTCCTGATGCGATATCAGATGTATGCTAACTACGAGGAATTGGAATTCAAAACCATAGACCATCGATTGGATATAGGGATTGTGGCAAAGGTGGCCGAGATAGTAGACGTTTCTTTGACTACCTTGACAATCTACGATTTTGACCAAGACGAAAAAGTACAATTCAGCCAAGGACTAGCAATTGGTCTAGCCTTCAAACGAGGAAATTTTCCAGAGAAAAAATAATCCGTGACAATTTTTTATTTGGAATTTTGATTTAATCGGAATTGTATTATTTTTGAATTCATTGTGGTAGTTAAATAATAGTTGGTTTAGTTTTCAAATAAAGGGCAGGGGATTTTCTCCTGCTTTTTTATTGTCCAAATTTCAAAA
>JAJLJS010000221.1:0-5217 GCA_033844545.1 Cyclobacteriaceae bacterium
GGGCAAAAATTCACATTGCTGGAAGGAGTAAGCTTTTTCATCCTGCTGTTGGTGATCATTGCCTCAGTCAACTTCCTCACCGAGGTGACTTCCAATGTGGCCACTGCCTCTATGCTTTTGCCGATTTTGGCATCTGTGGCGATCAAATTGGACCTTCATCCTTTTGGTTTGATGGTGGGGGCAACTTTGGCAGCAAGCTGTGCCTTTATGCTGCCGGTGGCCACTCCGCCTAATGCGGTTGTTTTTGGATCTGGCTATTTGCAAATGAAGGATATGGTCAAAGCCGGTCTATGGCTAAATCTTCTGTCTATTCTGATCATTACGTTGATGGTGTATTTTATTCTTCCTTGGCTTTGGGGAATTGAGTTGATGGAATATCCTTTTTGAGGAATTGAGAATTACGGGGGGATTTTCAGCATTTCACTTTTTATTTTCCCGCAGATTATCACAGAAAAATAGGCTGATCTACTCAGATTTGAACTTTACAACTTTCCCAAAGACCAGCCTATATCAGCCAGGTTTTCTCAGATTTAAATCACAAATTCCCACAGAAAAGGCTTTATAACCTTACCACCCTAGCACTTTACAACTTTTCCACCTTACCACTTTCCAACCTTCCAACATTTTACCCTACTTCCAACACTCCCCACCGACCCAGCCAACTGGGACTGATCACTGCGACTGGAAACTGAGACTGGAAAACCAAATCCGTCCCTTAAAACCCTGATTTCGTCACATTTTTTTGAATAGGCTTGATCCTGATTTTATTCTTGTCCCAGCAATTTATTGATAGCTTTTTTCAATGGACACCCGAAAAACATTTCTCCTTTTGATCCTAGTAGCCTTATTCTATAACCTGTATTTGCTCTTTTCCTGAATAAAATCCTGGTATCTGATATGAAATTAAAAAGCAATTCAAAAATTTATCCTAAACTCAACTATGAAATCCAAAAGTCTTGATTTCCGACAAATCGAATGGTGGGTGGTCACCCTGGCCTTCCTTTCCATCTTTCTCTTCAACCTCTTCGGCTATAGGCCTGAATTTCATGATCCTTCGGATAAGGAAATATTCAAATTTGTCTCGCGACTTGTCATTCCAATAGTACTCTATATATCCTTTCACCTCATCCATCAGATACTCATCCCGAACTATGAACGGAATCAAAAAGCACTTCCTGCTATCCTGTTCACTGCCTTAATCGGGTTGGTTTCCCTAATTATCTCGATCATGTTTGGGTATAATTCCGGACTGGTTCGATCTCCCTTTCCTACTTTTTACTTTGGAGTGCTTGGGATTTATGTATCCTATTTGATCATTGCTTACATCCTTCAGCAGGCACTAACTCCTCCCAAGATCCGGGATTATCAATTGTACAATGGGACTCGATTGTTTACGATCTACTTGTTTACAGCCTTGTTTTTGGTACAAATGATGCCGATCACCAATGAAGGCCCCATGATTATTTTAGGAATGTTCATTCCTGGTGTGATCCTTTTAGGCTTGTATCAATACCATTTAGTCTATAAAAACAGATTGGTAGGCAAACTGAAGCCAGCCAGGTGGTTTAACTGGGGATTATTGGGCTTGATCTTGTTTGTGTTCTTGATTATTTCCCTGGAAAATAATGCGGAAGAAATCTTTGTTTTTGGGCTGGGTGTGATTGCATTTATGGTTTTAGTTATCCAGCCTCTGAGTAATCTTATTTTCAAAAAGTACGACTCCTTTGTCGGGCAAATATCCGAATTGACCATTCAAGTGGATCAGGGAAACGCAAGTTTTGACTTTCTCAGATCCCAGATTAATCCGCACTTTCTGTTTAACGCCTTGAATACGCTTTATGCCAATGCCTTGATGGAAAAGGCAGAAAAGACCTCGGATGGAATTCAAAAGCTGGGAGACATGATGCGGTTTATGCTTCATGAAAATCAACTTCCCAGAATTCCGCTTTCCAGAGAAATTGATTACCTGAGAAACTACCTGGATCTACAAATGCTTCGGTTTGGATCTCAATCCAATTTGGAGATTGATCTCCAAATCAATGAAAGCCAATGTCAAGGGGATATAGCTCCCATGCTCTTAATTCCTTTTGTGGAAAATGCCTTTAAACATGGGATATCTGCCAAGGAAAAATCCTGGATTCGGCTTAATTTGAGATGTCTGGCGGGATCGGTTCACCTGGACTTGGTCAACAGCGTTCACCCGGAAAAACCCAGCAGTGAAAAAAGCCGGGAGGAATCAGGAATTGGCTTGGAAAATGTCAAAAAACGGCTTCAGCTACTTTATCCTCAGCAGCACCAATTGAATATCATTGCCAATGATTCTGATTTCTTTGTTCATCTTTCGGTTCAACTCTCCCACGCATGATTAAGGCTATTGCCATAGATGATGAAAGTTTTGCCTTGGAAGTCGTGAAGTCTCACGCGTCCAAGATCCCATTTCTGGAGCTTGAAAAGACCTTTACCGATGCAGTTTTAGGCTTGGAATACCTCAAATCAAACCCAGTGGACCTGCTATTTTTGGACATTAATATGCCGGATATTTCAGGGATAGATTTGGCTGCGCTGGTTCCGAAAGAAACGCTGGTCATTTTTACCACAGCCTATTCGGATTATGCAGTTCAGGGATTTGAGCTGAATGCAATGGATTATTTGCTCAAGCCTTTTAATCTCAGCAGGTTTTTGAAGGCTTGTCAAAAAGCTCAGGAATGGCTGGATTTACAGCCCAAACAGGAATCCGCCTATATTTTCGTCAAGACTAGCGAAGGACAGATTCGGGTGGATTTTTCGGATTTGTATTGCTGTGAAGCGCAGGGAAATTATGTGACGTTTCAGTTGGAAAACCAAAAAATCATCAGCCGGATGACCCTTTCAGAAACTGAAAAGCTTCTTCCGGCATATTTTATCCGCACCCACCGTTCATTTTTAGCAAATAAAAATTTGATTCAAAAAGTGGAACGACATCAGCTTCAGCTGGGAAAATTTGTGGTTCCACTGAGTTCTTCATACGCAGAGGAAGTTCAACAAAAGCTGCTATCCTAGGACTTAAAAACTTTGAATAAACTCCTTTCGGTACTCGAGAGGAGTTTTTTGTATTCGTTCCCGGAAAAGTTTATTGAAATTTGAAAGCGTAGGAAACCCACATTCAAACGAGATTTCGCTGACATTTTTATCGGTCTCGTGCAAAAGTTTACACGCATGGGAGATTCGAACTTCGGTCAGAAAATCCGAGAAGGTCTTATTCACCCGGGATTTAAAGAACCGGCTGAACGCGGAAACAGATAAATTTGCGATTTGAGCCGCCTCTACCAAATTAACTTTTCCCTGAAAATTTCGCATCACATAGTCGTAGACCCGGCCCATCCGGTCCTTTTCAGACTCTTTGTTGGTATTGATATATCCCGCGTCAGCGATCAACCGGCAATCGTCCGGATGCTGGCCGATGAGTTCTAAAATTCTAAGAAGCTGGATAATGCTTTCTGTGCCTTGTAAGTCCAACATTTCTACCATCAGGTGTTTGATATTTCGATTGGTCTTTCCCACAACCTGGATACCGCGAGAGGACTTCAAAAGCATCTGTGCCAGGATTTCGAATTCTTGGAGCTTAAAAATCGACTCATTCAAAAAATTATCTGGGAAATAGATGACAATCCCATGGGTCATCAGTCCTTTGGAAGGATCGTGATAGGCCAAATCGTTTTTCCACAAATGCGGCAAATTTGGACCTGTGAGAACCATATCTCCTTCCCGGAAAGATTGCATATGGTCTCCAATAAATCGGGTTCCCCTACCCTCCAAAACCACAAAAAGTTGGTATTCGGAATGGAAATGCCAATTCACATCAAAAAAAGGCGCTTTTAACTCCTGGATCACAAAGGCTTTGCCTTCTGGAATCCTGGATTTTTGAAAGGGTTTTTTCACTGTATTTATCCTATTTGATCCTCATATTGACTTCCAAAATGATAAAAAACAGTCATAATTCAAGCAAAAACAGTAGGATTTTCCAGGCATTTCTTCTCATTATTATGCTTGGAAAATAAACACCCAAAGAATGACCAAATCCTTATCCTTTAGAAGCCTCTTGCTTCTAGTATTTGCTGCGGTTTTCTTCTGGAGCTCATGTGGCCGGAAAAAATCTTTCCTTTCCATGACAGATCCCAGAAGAGTCGAAATCCTGGTATTGGGACATGAAAGTGAGCACCATGACTCGGAGAAACTGATGATTCAGTTAGGCGCCCCATTGTTTCAAAAAGGGATTAACCTGACTTATACCACCGACCTGAATGATCTCAACGAGGAGACCCTGAACAATTACGATGGATTGATGATTTATGCCAATCACGATTCCATTGGACCAGGGCAGGAAAAAGCCCTAAAAGACTATGTGCAAAGCGGTAAAGCTTTGATTCCGATTCACAGTGCATCCTGGTGTTTTAGGAATTCTGACTGGTATGTCAGTGCTGTTGGTGGACAATTTAGCACGCATGGTACTGGAAGATTTACCGGAAAAATCGTGGATGCCTCCCATCCCATCATGAACGGAATCGAGGAATTTGAAACCTGGGATGAAACCTACGTCCATTCCAATTTGAATCCTGATATGCACATTTTGATGGAGCGTGTGGAAGGCGATAAGCAAGAACCTTATACTTGGACTCGTGAAGAGGGAAAAGGACGGGTTTTCTATACGGCCTATGGGCACAATGAGGAAACCTGGAAACAGCCTGAATTCCAAGAATTGGTGGCCAATGGTATCCTTTGGGCAGTTGGTGACAAAGTCAATGAATTGCTCGAGGCCTATGCAATACCAACTCCTGAATTTCGGGATGCCGAAATTCCCAATTATGAAAAACGTGATCCGGCCCCACGGTACCAGTTGCCTTTGTCTCCTGAGGAAAGCATGAAACTGGTTCAGGTGCCGATAGAATTTGAATTGGAACTGTTTGCCAGCGAACCCATGATCATCAATCCCATATCGATGACTTGGGATGAAAGAGGTCGTTTGTTTGTCATTGAGACCACGGATTATCCCAATGAGGTGAGAGCCGAGGGAGGCAATGATAAAATCAAAATTTTGGAAGATACTGATGGAGATGGGAAAGCCGATAAAGTCACTGTTTTCGCAGATAATCTGAATATTCCTACCTCTATCATGGCAGTGAATGGCGGGATGCTGATCTCCATGGCTCCGGATTTTGTGTTTTTGAAAGACACGGACGG
>JAJLJS010000222.1:0-2964 GCA_033844545.1 Cyclobacteriaceae bacterium
TGGAAGTATTCAGGTTTCAGTTCCTTCCGATGCCAAATTCAATCTCGAATTGAAAGGCGGAAGCATCAGTTCACAATTGGCCAATTTCCAAGGCACCACTGCCAAAAATCTGATTTCAGGAAAAGTAAATGGAGGTGGACCAACCGTTCAGATGCAAACTTCCGGAGGTTCCATTCGGATTGGAAACGAGAATTGATTGTAGGATTTATTAAATCTGAGAATTATGCTGAAGAACTTTTTCAAGATTGCCGTTAGAAATATTCAAAGAAATAAGGGCTACACTTTTATCACTGTTGTGGGTTTGGGAATAGGAATGGCGGCCTCTATTCTTATTCTGATTTGGGTGCAGTTTGAACTATCAGTAGATCGATACCATGAGCATTCGGATCGGATTTATGCTGTTTGGAGAAATAACCACGCCAATGGAGAGGTCAATTCCTGGGATTACACTCCGGCTCCCTATGTGCCTGCCTTGAAGGAACAATATCCGGAAATAGAGGAAGCCACACGAATTACAGAGTGGGACCCTATGTTGATCAGCTTTGAGGAAAATAGTTTTTATGAGAAGCTTACCTTCACTGAGCCGGGATTTTTCAAAATGTTCAGTTTTGAGGTCTTGGAAGGAGACCCGATTGCTGCTATGGAGCAGCCTGAAAGTATTGTTTTGACGGAATCTTTGGCGCAAAAGCTTTTCGGCACTACCTCTGTCTTGGGGAAAACAGTAACTATAGAAAAACAGCTTGATTTTGAGGTTCGGGCGGTAGTGGCCGATTTTCCGGGAAATTCCACCTTGCAATTCACCGGTTTTTTGCCTTTTGGCAAATTGGAGCAAATGGGATGGGTGGATGATTTTTGGGGCAATAATTCCTACCGGAGTTTTGCGATGCTCCGGACCGGGGCCTCATTGGAAGAATTCAATGATAAATTCAAATCATTCACCGCCGACAATACTGAATTCGATGATATTTCTGATTTTCTGTTTCCATTCAGGGATTTGCATCTCAAGTCCAAGTTTGAGAATGGACAATCTGTCGGAGGTAAAATCGAATTGATCCGGATGTTTTCCATTGTCTCTTTCATTGTGTTGATCATTGCCGGGATCAATTTTGTCAATCTAAGCACAGCCCAAAGTGACCGTAGATCCAAAGAGGTGGGAATCCGGAAAATTTCCGGTGCCCAAAAAGAAATGTTGATTGGGCAGTTTTTGGCTGAATCTACTATGGTTGCCCTTTCTGCGTTTATCATTGCTTTGGTTTTGGTATCTCTTTCCTTTCCCTGGTTTCGGGATTTGATTGGTCAGGAGCTGATAAATCCTTTGAATCAGCCATTTTTCTGGATCATTTCTGCAGCTTACGTATTGATCATCGGACTTTTGGCTGGGAGCTATCCTGCTTTTTTGTTGAGTTCATACCGGCCGATTTTGGCTTTGAACTCAAAAATGGATCAGCGAAAAAATCTGGGAGTCAAGCCACGTGAAGTATTGGTGATTTTCCAGTTCGCCGTGGTGGTTATTCTGATTTCTTCGACATGGATAGTCCGGGACCAGATGAGGTTTGTCCAAAATCGGGATCTCGGCATCAATGAAGACAGACTGTTTTTTCATCCCGTCACCTCCAAGATGCGGGAAAACAAAGCGGCACTGAGAAATGAACTAAGCAACCTACCGGAGATTGCCTCTGTGAGTTATACTTTTTCTCCCTTGACGGATATTTACAGCGACACGGACGCAATGCAATGGCAGGGAAAGGACCCAGATTTCAAGCCAAACATTAGCAGAATGGGGACAGATGCCGGCTTAATTGCCACTGCAGGAATGGAATTGATTTCAGGAAGGGAGATTGATATCTACACCTTCCCCGGTGACAGCACCGCTCTGATGATCAACGAGAAAATGGCGGAGCTTTTGGGATTTGAAGATCCTTTGGGTCAAGTGATCAAAGATGATGAGCAAGAATATACCATTGTGGGTGTAGTCAGAGACTTCATCATGGCATCTCCCTTTGATGATGTAAAACCCATTGCAGTTTTTGGCCCCCTCCGTGACTTGAATTTCATCCATCTGAGGCTGAATGAGCAGGTTAATTTGTCCCAAGCGATGGCTCAAATTGAAAATACATTTGAAAAATTCAATCCGGGGGCTCCTTTTGAGTATCGATTTGTGGATCAGGAAAATGATCAAAAATTCATTTCCCAGGAAAGGACTGCTAAGCTTACATCTATTTTCACCGCTTTGTCCATTTTCATTTCCTGCATGGGCTTATTTGGCCTCGCGGCTTTTATTGTGGAAAGGAAGAAAAAAGAAATCTCTGTGCGAAAAGTACTGGGGGCGACCGTGAGCAGCTTGATTACCCTCATTTCTTCGGAATTCGCCCTCTTGGTAGGGGTAGCGATCTTGATCGGAGTGCCTGTGACCTGGTATGTCATGAGTGATTGGTTGGATACATTCAAGTATCGGACGGTTTTGGATTGGAGGATTTTTGTTTGGACAGGGGGACTGACCTTGCTGATTGCAATGCTGACCGTCAGTTCTCAAGCGATCAAAGCAGCACTGGTCAATCCCGCAAAAACTCTGAAAAGTGAATAGGAAAGGCATGGCTATCAATGACCGATAGCGAACAAAATTGTCCGTGAAATCTTGGGGATAAATTCAAAAAATGACTTGATGGCTCAAAATGGCAGTTTTTCGCTGGCACCAAACTGGAATAAACTCTCCCTGTCAAAAGTAGAAAACTCATGATCAAAAACTATTTCAAAATTGCAGTAAGAAATCTCCTAAAGCACAAGCTCCACACCGGGATCAACCTGATCGGCTTGTCCTTGGGGCTGGGCGTAAGTATTTTGATATTTTTCTTCGTTCAGTTTGAGTTGAGTTTTGATTCTTTTCATCAAGATGTTGAAAGGATTTACCGGGTAAAATCCCATGAACGAATTGACGGAGAATTGAAGGAGTCCTATTCCTCTCCG
>JAJLJS010000223.1:0-12138 GCA_033844545.1 Cyclobacteriaceae bacterium
GAGGAGCATGAAAAATTCCGTCAGCTCATTCTGAAAAATCCCAAGCACTACATCGCTCAACCCACCCTTTCCCTATCCACTGTTCCTTGCCTGACCGAAGGTGGGATAGAGGGTCGGCATGTGGATTTGAGGCCCTATATCCTGTACGGGGATGAAATCGAAGTAATTCCAGGTTCCTTGACACGGGTGGCTCTGAAAAAAGGGTCCCTGGTGGTCAACAGCTCCCAAGGGGGAGGCAGCAAGGATACTTGGGTGTTGTACAAATAATTGAGAAAAATATGCTGAGTCGAGTAGCAAGCCATATTTATTGGCTAGGAAGGTATTTGGAAAGGGCTGAGAATTACGCCCGATTCATCGATGTGAATTTCAATCTGATGCAGGATCTCCCCATGGATCTCAAGGAGCAGTGGCAACCCCTGGTGGCAGCTACCGGGGACTTGGACATGTATGAGAAAACCCACCAGACCTTCGACAGACATGAAGTCATGCAGTTTTTGGCCTTTGACCGAGAGAATCCCAACTCCATGATCTCTGCAGTGACCAAAGCCAGAGAAAACGCAAGAATCATCCGGGAAAACCTGAGCAAGGAAACCTGGGAAAAAATCAACGAACTCTATTACATGCTGCAGGAAGGCTGTGATAAAAAAGTCTGGAAAAAGGAAGATCCACGTAAATTCTTCGAGCAGGTAAAAAACCAAATCCTTCTGATTTATGGCCTGGCAGATGCCACCGTGGCCCGGACTGAGGGTTGGCTGTTTCGACAGCTAGGCCAAATGCTCGAGCGGGCTGACAAAACATCACGGATTTTGGATGTGAAATACCATATCCTTTTACCTTCGCACCTCGAAGTAGGCACACCCCTGGATTTTCTGCATTGGACGGCATTGCTGAAATCAGTGACCGGATTCAATACCTATCGAAGACTTTATGGGACGATAGATCCCTCCGGTGTGGTAGAATTTCTGGTTTTAAACAAATATTTCCCCAGATCCATCTATTATTGTCTCAAAGAAGCTGAAAAATATCTTCGGCTGATCTCGGACAATAATTCGGAAGGATTTAAAAATTCTGCCGAAAAAGCCATGGGAGAACTCAAGTCCCGCCTGGAGTTTTCAGAGATCAACGATATAATTTCTTCCGGACTTCATGAATATTTGGATAAACTCCAATTAAAAATCAACCATATTTCGGACCTCATCGACAGTAACTTCTTCCGACTCAAGGAAAATGTCATTGTCAATTCTTAAGTAAAATCATGACCTTTTGCCTCGGCATCAAAACGAAAAACGGATTAGTAGGCCTATCCGACACCCGGATCACTTCCGGCAATGAAACTACCTCATCCAAAAAAGTATTTGTCGTCAATAAAAGAAAGCATTCTTTTTTCATCATGACTTCCGGGCTCAGGTCCGTAAGGGACAAGGCGATTACCTATTTTTCCGAAGTGATTGCCCAGCAGGATGATACCTTCACCAAAATGTTTCAAGCGGTGAATGAGTTTGGTAAACAGGTGAAAATCGTGGCCAAAGAAGATAAGTCCTATCTGGAAGATGCCGGATTTCAGTTTAACCTGTTTTCCATCATCGGCGGACAATTGGAGAATGATCCGGAGCCTAAATTGTACCTCTTGTATCCACAGGGAAATTGGATCGAGATTCGGAAGGGAACTCCCTTTGTGATTATCGGCAATACGGGATTTGGACATCCGGTATTGAAAAGGTCCTTGCACTACGAGGATTCCCTGGATTACGCCTTGAAATGTGCCTTCCTGGCCTTTGATGCCACGAGGATTTCTGCCAATGACGTGGATTTCCCCATTGATACAGTGGTCCTGAAGGATGGGGAGTATTTTACCAAGGAGAAAAGATTCGAACAAAAAGAACTGGAGCACATCTCCAATTTTTGGAATAACCGTCTCAAAAATGCCATTGCTGAGCTGCCTTCTCAGGTGCTGAGCAGTGCTTTTGAAGATTTGGAGACTTTGATGGAAAACACCTGAGCATGCTGATTCAGGTTTGTCACCATACCCAATATGTATATTCCAATCCGGTTTCCATCGGAGTCCATAAACTATACCTCCAACCCCAGCATCGGCCTTATTTCCGGGTAGAACATCAGCGATTTGATATTTTGCCCCACCCGATAGGACAGAACTTCCGCCAGGATCTTGCCGGCAATTGGTATTCTCAATGCTGGTTTGCGGGAGAAACTGATTCCCTGGAAATATCCTCGGAATGGATTTTCAAATTGAGAGAATTCAATCCCTTTGGCTTTATTCTGGATAATGCCTTTGAAGACCGGGGATGGAATGATCCCTTTTTTCAATTTTCCTACGAGGAGAAAACCTCCTTTTTGATCCCTTTTTTAACGGATTCGGAGGAGTTCCACTTTATGGATTTCTTGTTGAATATCAAAAAAGAGTCCAAGGATTTGGTGGATTTTTTGGTCAATCTGACCCGTGAAATTCACCAGGGATGGAGTCACCAAATTAGGACAGAAGAGAATTTTTGGGAGCCGATCAAGACCTTTGAAGCCAAGACAGGTTCTTGCCGGGATTTGGCATATATGCAGATGCAGATGCTCCGGGATCTAGGCTTGGCCACCCGGTTTGTCAGCGGCTATGCCTTCAATCCTGAACTGAAAGAAGAGCACGAATTGCATGGTTGGGTGGAGGTGTATCTGCCTGGAGCAGGGTGGATTGGTTTAGATCCGAGTTTGGGGCTTTTGTCAGACCACCATTATATTCCTTTGGCCGTGCATCCCGAGCCTCAGCGCACCTTGCCGGTTCAGGGGACTTTTATCGGCTCAGCCGAATCCCATCTCCATGCCAGGGTAGACATTAAGTTGCTGCACAAAAAATGAGGGGATTAATTTGCGACCACTGCTTGCTCCTTGGGCATGGCAAATAGGTCATCGTCCATTTCCTCATTGACCAACAAAGGTCCGGTAAAGCTCACTTGGTACCGGAGATTCTTCGTGGAGTCATTTTCCAGGGTATAGCCCGTCAGGATTCTCGGGAAAACCAATCCGTCCGCATCCCGGTAATCCTCATACTTTAGTGCATTCATCTTGGTATTTTCTTTATCGAAATAAGTCACCGTATAAAGTAACCAGGCGAGTCTGCCTGTTTCAGGATCCACCAGCATGATATATTTGTCTCCGGAACTATCTCCGACTCCATCTTTGAAACTCACCTCAAAGGCGGAATAGGAAATTCCATTGAGCATTTTGGGTTCGGTTTTCTCCACTATTACTCCCGGATCGGTGAAGATGTAGGGGATGCTGTAAAAGTAGAAATACAAATTGTGGTAAAATCGCACCGATTGCCCTTCAAAGGCCTGTCGATTGGGACTTATCCAGACTTTCTCTCCGTCATTCCCGATCTGAAAATTATCCGCATCAATTCGGACTTTTCTTCCCACCAAATCAATGTAATGGTTTTCCCAAGCAAGATTGGTTTCATGGACCATATTGTAGGTAAAGGACTTGGCTTCAATCCATTTGGTCCAGTCTCCATGAGCATCCAGCAGCTTTTTGAATTCCTCAGGCTGTTCCAATCTTGCATCTGGGGCAGCGGGTTGGGAATTGCAGGAAATCAGGATTAGCAAAGAAAGGCCAAGAAATAGGGGGGAGATTTTCATGTTTTACTTAAAATTCAGAAGTAAGTAAAGAAGAATTTTTTCTTCGGAAAAGGGTTTGGACTGCATTTGGGAAGGATTCAGCAGAAAATAATTTTTAAATTTTTTTTAGACTAATTCCAAATAATAATTTTGATCCCTACTTTTGTTGCTTCTCGTTCCAAAAAAACCATTTGATCATGTGGAAGTCTGTCCGAAAGTTTTTCAATGATATCCATCTCTACGCCGGGCTAATCAGCGGTTTGATTGTCATCGCAGTGTGTCTTAGCGGCACCATCTACGTCTACAATACTGAAATCAGGGAGTTGGCGGACTCGGAGCGTTATTTTGTAAGCCCTAGCGGAGAAAGGAAGTCCCTGGATGCCTTAAAGGGCAGTGTGGAATCAACTTTGAATGGAGAGGTAGTCGGACTTTCGGTCTATGAGGGAGCTAACCGGACTGTCCAGTTCAATGTAAAAAAAGCAGAGGAAGAGAGACCCGTAACTTACTTTGTGAATCCCTACACGGCGGAAATTCTTGCCGACAATTCGGAAAAAACCTCCGCTGAGGAGTTTATGGGCTATATGTTTTCCCTTCACCGTTGGTTGCTGTTGGATAAGATCGAAGCCCCAATTTTGGAAAGCATGGGTAACCGGGACTTGGGAAGATTTATCAACGGAGTGGCGACCTTGCTATTCCTGTTGGGCGTGATCACCGGATTGGTGATTTGGTTTCCTCAAAAAGTCAAAAACTGGAAACAGGGACTGAAAGTCAAATGGTCCGGCAATTGGAAACGTGTCAACCATGACTTGCACAACACTTTGGCCTTTTATTCCCTGATCGCACTATTCATCATGGCAGTCACAGGTCCGTTTTGGTCTTACCAATGGTATCGGGAGGGCTGGCAGAAGACTTGGGATATTTACCAGGCACCCGCTGCAGAAGGCAATCGGACTGAAAATCGGGGAGAACAGGCAGAACAGCAAGAGGAAATGGCGGCTGTTCCTGAGGCTATGCGCTCATTGGATCAAGTCTTGGCAGTCAGCAATACGGAATTGGATTATCCTGGAAATATTCGGATTTCATTGCCTTCCAAGGCCGGTGAGGACATTTCCATCAGCAAGTCCAGAACAGGATTTTTTGCTCGCTCCGGATCGGATCAGCTGCTGCTCCATCCTTCTTCCTTAACAGTCAAAGAAGCCAAGCTATTTTCTGATTTGCCGGTTCGGCAGCAAATCGGCAGGTCGGTAAAAGCGCTGCATACCGGCGAGATTTTCGGACAATTCACCAAGTTTTTGTGGTTTTTGGGTTGTTTGATCGCTACCTCCCTGCCGATTACAGGAACTTTGATTTGGTGGAACAAGCGTAAGAAGAAGAAGTCCTCCCGGAAAGTTTCTTCCAAAGTAAAAGAGACACTAGCAGCCTAAGCATTTGGCCTCCTGAACTTTCGGGAGGCTTTTTTTTAAGGAAAAAATAAGAAATCCCTTTTTCAGAAAAGGAGAGAAACCCGTTCATTTGTTTTACGATGCGAATCTTGATTGTCGAAGACGAACCCGGAATCTCCAATTTTCTCAAGCAGGGTCTTGAGGAAGAAAACTTTGCCGTGGATGTGTCTGACAATGGTAAGCTTGGCTTAGACTTGGCACTTTCCGGAGAGTATGATTTGCTTTTGCTGGATTGGATGCTTCCGGGAATCAGTGGAATAGAGCTGACGCGTCAGTTTCGAAAGGAGTTTTCCCAGACTCCCATCATTTTTCTGACCGCTAAGGACACGCTGGATGAGACGGTATTTGGACTGCAAAGCGGGGCGAATGATTACATCAAAAAGCCATTCCAGTTTGAAGAATTGTTGGCTAGAATCCATGTGCAGCTTAGGGCAAGGAAAAACCCGGATCAAAAACTGACCCTGGGAGAGATCACGATGTTTCCGGAGAAATTTCAGGTGTTCAAAGGGGAAAAGGAAATTCCCCTGACCCAAAAGGAATTCGCGCTTCTGGAATATTTGCTCCGCCATAAAAACCAGGTATGCAGACGGACGAGAATCATCGAGAGCGTATGGGACATCCATTTTGAATACAATACCGGGGTGATCGATGTGTTTATCAATTCCCTCCGAAAAAAGCTGGAATTGTCCAAGGAAGAGGATTTTATCCATACTATCCGGGGTGTAGGCTATATGGCAAAGGAATGAAACAATCTTCATTTAAAATTCTTCTCGCCCGGCGACTCACTTTGGTCACGGCCTTGTTGGTGCTGATGGTTTTTGGCTTGATTTATTTGGTAGTGAATATTACCGTCACCCGAAGAATCGACCAAGAGCTGGAGCTGGAGCTTGCCAAGCACAAAGACCAGATTTTTCTGGTCAATGGACAGATTCGTTTTTTGCACAAAGACGAATGGGAGGAAGAAGAGCATACCCAGATTCAGCTAAAGCCGATTTTTATCGAAATCGTGGACATGCAGGGCCGGTCAATGGACCGTTCGCCCAATCTGAGGGAAAATCATTTGGGATTTTATCCTGACCGGTCCAATTCCGGCCAAGGCTGGACCTTGAAATTAGGGGCAGAAGAAGTTCGTCAGATGCAACTCCTGCTGACCAATGGAGGAAAAAACGAAGGATATCTCCTGGTGGCGCAGTCTTTTGAAGATGCCCGAAACTTGCTGGATAATCTCAGAAATATTCTCCTCCTGCTTTACCCGCTTATTCTCTTGATTCTGTATTTCACGATGCGCTATCTGGCCGGAAAAAGCATTCAGCCTATTCGGGAAATCATCCATCAGACCAATCAGATCTCCCAAAGCAATTTGAACCAGCGGGTTTTGGTTCAGGAAACGAATGAAGAAATCACCATTTTGACCCGCTCCATCAACCAGCTGTTGGAAAGGTTGGAAAAGGCCTTGAATCGGGAGAAACAGTTTACTTCAGATGCTTCCCATGAATTACGGACTCCGCTTTCTGTCCTTCGGGGAACCTTGGAAGTATTGATCCGGAAACCCAGGACTCAGGAGGAATATGAACAAAAAATCCAAACTGCTTTGGGAAGCATCGACCGGATGACTTCTTTGATAGAGCAATTGCTGACTCTGGCCCGGGTAGAAAACGGGAGCAATTTGGTTTTTGAGGAAGTGGAGTTGATTACTTTTTTGGAGGAAATTGCCGATGAAAAATCCCGTGAATCCGGCAGAAAGATCAGATTTCAAACAGACTCAGGTACTCCGATATACCTCATGAGCAGTGAGAAATCCCTGCGCATCATCCTTTCCAACCTGCTGGACAATTCCCTGAAATATTCCATGGAAAATCAGGAAGTGATTCTTTCCGCCGGAAAAAATGAATCAGAGGTTTTTATTTCAGTGGAGGACTATGGGGTCGGGATTTCTGAAGAAGTCCAGGAAAAAATCTTCGATCCATTTTTTAGAGGTCCTTTGGAGGGAAAAGAAGGAATTCCGGGTACTGGGCTGGGATTGGCCTTGGTCAAAAAACTTTCCGGGGAAATAGGAATCCGGATGGACCTGAAAAGTGAACTAGGCAAGGGCACCCGATTTACTTTGCATATTCCCTTCGGGCGGCATTCTTAAGCAAATCTTAAGAATCGATTAAGATTGACCTAAGTCTAGCGCGGCAATTTTGGGGAAAATTCTCCCGCTCAATGCTTGACAAGATTATCCATTGGAGTATTTCCAACAAACTGATCATTGGAATTTTTATCGCTTTTTGGATTGGTTTTGGGGTGTATTCCTTAAGTCAGTTGCCCATTGGGGCCGTTCCGGATGTGACCAATAATCAGGTGCAGATCATTACCACCTCCCGAAATCTCGCTACCGAAGATGTGGAGAAATACCTGACCTATCCCGTGGAACTGGAAATGGCCAATCTCCCGGGAGTAAAGGAGATTCGTTCGATATCCAAATTCGGGTTGTCGGTGGTGACCATTGTTTTTGAGGAAGATTTGGGTACCTATCTGCCTCGTCAATTGATTGCGGAGCGGTTAAAAATCGCAGAGGCTCAGATTCCCAGTGGTTTTGGAACACCGTTTATGGGGCCGATTTCCACTGGGCTTGGGGAGATTTACCAATACATCATTGATGTCAAGCCTGGGTATGAAGATGAGTATTCCATCACTGACCTGAGAACTATCCAGGACTGGGTGGTCAGACGACAGCTAGCAGGGATTCCCGGAGTCGTGGAAATCAATACCTGGGGTGGATTTTTGAAACAGTACGAGGTGGCCGTCAATCCAGAACGCTTAAAGGGGATGGGGGTATCCTTGCACCAGGTTTTCGCGGCTCTGGAATCCAACAATTCCATAGCAGGCGGAAGCTATATCGAAAAAACCAATGAAAGTTTTTTTATCCGGGGAGAAGGGCAGGTCAAAAGCCTGGAGGATATCGGAAACATTGTCTTAGAGGTACGGGATGGCACACCGCTATTCATCAAGGATATCGCAGAGGTAAAGTTTGGTTCGGCCAATCGCTTTGGTGCCATCACCGCAAACGGAGAAGGGGAAAAAGTTCTCGGCCAAATCATGATGCTGAAAGGGGCAGATGGCAAAAGGACCATAGATGCGGTTAAGGAGCGAATTGCAGAAATGGAAAATACCCTGCCGGATGGAATTGTCATCAATGGATTTTTGGATCGGTCCGAATTGATCGATAAAACGACCCATACCATTGCAGAAAATCTCATTTTGGGTTGCCTGATCGTGATCTTTGTGGTCGTGCTCTTGTTAGGGAACTTCCGTTCTGGGTTCGTGGTCGCTTCGGTGATTCCTTTGAGCTTACTTTTTGCCTTGTCTATGATGTACTTGTTTGGAGTGGATGCCAACTTGATGAGTTTGGGGGCCATAGATTTTGGGATCATCATCGATGGGGCAGTGATCATTGTAGAATTCATTGCCTTCCAGTTTTCCAAATCCGCCGATAGATTTTCAGGTCTTTCTTCGGAAGAAAGACAGCAGGAACGTGATAAAATTTCTTTCCAAGGCGCTTCCAAAATGATGCATTCAGCCATTTTTGGACAAATCATCATCATCATCGTCTTCATTCCCATTCTTTCGCTTTCTGGAGTGGAGGGAAAAATGTTCCGTCCTATGGCTGAAGTTTTCAGCTTTGCCTTGATCGGGGCCATGATTTTGGGTGTTACCTATGTGCCGGCAGTCTCTTCCCTTTTTCTAAAGTCACAAGCTCCGGGCCCCAAAAACATTTCCGTCAGGATTGTCAGAAATTTGAATCGGATTTACGAACCTGTTTTGCGATTTGCACTGATTCACCCAAAGGTTATTCTTTCCCTGGCTGCAGCTATGTTGCTCGGTGCAGTTTTGATTTTTTCCAGAATGGGAGCAGAATTTGTCCCGACCTTGGATGAAGGAGATTTTGTGATTCAACCTGTACTCAAAACCGGAACTACGCTCAGCAATACCGTCGAGACCATTACTCAGATAGAGAAAATCCTCAAAGAATTTCCTGAGGTCAAACAGGTGGTGACTCGAATCGGAGCGGCGGAAATCCCTACCGACCCTATGTCCATGGAAGAAAGTGACGTCATCGTCACCCTTCATCCTCCTTCGGAATGGACCACTGTCGAAACCAAAGACGAGCTGGCAGATAAATTCAAAGTGGCTCTGGAGGTGATTCCCGGGCTGGATTATGAATTTACCCAGCCTATTGAAATGCGATTCAACGAGCTGATCACCGGAGTAAGGGCGGATTTGGCAATCAAAGTTTTTGGGGAAGATTTGGATGTGCTGCTTCATACTGCTCAGGAAATAGAAACAGCTATTCAAGGAGTAGAGGGGGCCGCGGATATCATTTTGGAAAAAGTAGATGGATTGCCCCAGATGAAGATCGAGTTTGACAGAAAGAAAATTGCCCAGTTTGGTTTGAATGTCTCTGACCTGAATGAAATTGTGGAAACTGGTTTTGCAGGTAAAGTGGCGGGGACTGTTTTCGAAGGCGAAAAGCAATTTGACTTGGTCGTTCGTTTTGATCTTCCTTACCGAAAAGACATTACCCATTTGGAGAATGCGGCCATTCAGCTGCCCCGAGGAGGGTCAGTTCCCCTTTCCCAACTGGCGAAAATATCCTATACCAAGGGCCCGGCAAAAATCTCCCGGGACAATACCCAGCGAAGAGTGGTCATCGGGGTGAATGTCCGGAACCGGGATCTTCAATCTGTGGTGGACGATGTGCAGGCGATCGTACGGGATCAGATTTCTATCCCGGAAGGTTACCGTGTCGATTATGGAGGGCAATTTGAAAATCTTCAGAATGCCAGAAACCGACTGATGATTGCGGTGCCGATTGCCCTGGTTTTGATTTTTATTCTCCTCTATTTCGCTTTTTCCTCTACCCGGGATGCGCTGATGATCTACTCGGCTATTCCACTTTCAGCTATCGGGGGGGTGGCGGTGCTTTGGTTGAGAGATATGCCTTTTAGTATTTCCGCAGGCGTCGGGTTTATCGCTTTGTTTGGGATTGCTGTGCTCAACGGAATCGTGATGATCGAACATTTTAAATCCATGAAAGAAAAGTATCAGGATATTCGGGAAATGGTGCTGGTAGGTGCCAAAGAACGGATGCGTCCGGTGTTATTGACGGCATCCGCAGCGGCCATGGGCTTTTTGCCGATGGCGATCAGCCAATCTGCCGGGGCGGAAGTCCAGCGACCCCTTGCTTCAGTGGTAGTAGGCGGATTGATCTCTGCGACTTTACTGACTTTGGTAGTCCTTCCGGTTTTATATGTGCTTTTTCATCAAAAAAGTGAAAAACCCAAGGCAAACAAAGGACTTGCCCTTTTGCTATTTCTTGCGGGACTGACTGGTTTTCAGGAGCTAAATGCGCAGGAGGTGTCAGATCCTATCACGCTTGAAATGGCTTTGGAAAGAGCCATGCAGGAAAATATTTCTATTCAGGCAGCGCGAAAAAGTCTGGAAGTGGCAGAGGCCAGAAGCAAATCTTCCTGGACCGTAGACAAAACGGAAGTGTACTACGGATTTGATCAGAATGACATTGCCGAAAACGGAGACTACAACAGGAGAATTGGCCTAAGGCAACGATTTGATTTCCCCAGCCTATACGGGGCACAAAAAGGTGTTTTGGAAGCCCTGAGTTCCGCTAAACTGGCGGAGGTGGAAATCCGGGAAATGGAGTTGAAAAAGGAAGTTTCCCAAGTATTTGTCCAGGCCGTCTATTGGCAGAAACTGGAGGAAATTTATTCCCGATTGGATAGTTTGTACGGGAAATTTGCCCGGGCATCCCGAAGGAAGTTTGAGACAGGAGACACCAACCTTTTGGAAAAACTGACCGGAGAAAGCAAACAAAAGGAAATCTCGCTCAAAAGGGCCGAGGCTATCCAAAACCGGGAAATTGCCATGAACCAACTCCGGCAATTGCTGAACTGGAGTGGTCCCCTGACACTACTGCCCAGTGAGCTGGATCTAAGCCCATCGGAGGAAGGACTTCATCCCAATTTGGCTTGGTATCAAGCTAACCAGGACTTGGCGGAAAGTCAGGTTAAGCTGGAGAAAAGAACCCTTTTGCCGGATATTGTTTTGGACTATTCCCGAGGCACCAATCCAAGCCCCAATGCAACCGTGTACCCTGCTTTTCAGGCAGGCATTGGTATTCCGCTGTTCTTTGGTTCCCAAAGTGCCAAGGTCAAGGCCGGAAAAATTCACCAAGAACAAATCGGCCTAGAATCCCTGGCATTTTCCCAGAAGCTGGATACCCGTAGGGAAAGTCTGGAAAAATCATTGGCTCAAAACCTTCAAGTCATCGAGTTTTATGAAAATGAAGGTAAAGTCCTCAGCGAGCAAATTTTGGACACAGCTTCCCGGTCTTATCAGGAAGGAGAAATCGACTTTCTCCAATACGTCCAGCTCCTGGAAAACTCCAGCAGTTTGACCCTTCAATATTTGGAGAGCAAGCTAGCCTACGAATTAAATCTACTCGAAATCCACTACCTCACATTGCCATGAAGCAAGTTGTAAATATCACCTTACTGGTTTTTTCCTTTTTGATAGTTTCCTGCGGTTCTGGGAATTCCGGAGGAGAAGCCTCGATTGAAGTGGGACAAGCCGCCCAAGGCGGAGATGAGATAAGGCTGAGCAAAGTCCAGTTTGAAGCCATGAAAATGGAATGGGGGAACACGGAAAGAGCCACCTTTTCCAAGGAGGTCAATGTACAGGCCATGGTCAAAGTTCCCGTGGAGGGAATGGTGGAGATCTCTGCCTTTTTCGGGGGATTTGTCAGCGGGATGAAATTGGTAGAGGGCCAGGCAGTCCGCAAAGGGGAAGTTCTTTTCTATCTTGAAAATCCGGACTTTATCCAACTTCAGCAGGATTATCTGCAAGCCCATTCCCAGTTAAACTATCTCAAGGCTGAATTCGAGCGGCAGAAGACGCTGTATGGGGAACAGATTGCTTCCCAGAAAAATTACCTAAAAGCCGAGGCAGAATACCAGAGTACCTTGGCCAGAGCGAATAGTTTGAAAAAGCAACTGGCCATGATTCATATTCAGGCG
>JAJLJS010000224.1:0-22452 GCA_033844545.1 Cyclobacteriaceae bacterium
CTGATCGGGGAATATCTCAAAGCCAATGTACCTGCAGTGGTTGACTTCAATGTGGTAAAGGGATTCCTGAATCTGGTTTTGAATGAGCGGGTATGGGTGGATCTTTTTGAAAAAATCTATTCCAATCCTTCTCTGGGCCAATTGTCTTCCAACGGGCAAAAAGTCATGGTAGAATACTCTTCGCCCAACACCAACAAACCTCTCCACTTGGGGCATTTGAGAAATAATTTCCTTGGCTACTCGGTAGCGGAAATCCTCAAAGCCAATGGCTACGAAGTGGTCAAAGCCAATTTGGTGAATGACCGTGGAATCCATATCTGCAAATCCATGGTGGCTTACCGGCACTTTGCCCAAGGAGAAACTCCAGAATCCGCAGGAATAAAAGGCGACCATCTGGCTGGGAAATATTATGTCCTTTTCGACCAAGAATATAAAAAACAAATCAAAGCGCTAGTGGCTGAGGGCCAATCGGAAGAGGAAGCCAAAAAAAATGCGCCTATCCTTTTGGAAGCACAAGAGATGCTCCGGAAATGGGAAGCTGGTGATAAGGAAACCGTTTCTCTCTGGAAAATGATGAACTCTTGGGTGTATGCCGGCTTTGATGCCACCTACCAGAAGATGGGAGTGGACTTTGACAAGTTCTACTATGAGTCTGACACCTATCTTTTGGGCAAAGACATTGTAGAGGAAGGTCTGGCAAAAGGCGTATTTTTTAAAAAGGAAAATGGCTCAGTATGGGTGGATCTTACCGATGAAGGGCTGGATGAAAAGCTGGTTCTTCGTGGGGATGGCACTTCGGTATACATCACCCAAGATATGGGAACTGCCGATCTGAAATACAAAGACTTTGGTTTAGATAAATCTGTTTATGTCGTTGGGAATGAACAGGATTATCACTTTGATGTCTTGTTCAAGATCATGAGAAAATTGGGTCGACCCTACGGTCCAGGTCTTTATCATCTCTCCTATGGAATGGTAGATCTTCCTACCGGAAAAATGAAGTCTCGAGAAGGTACCGTGGTGGATGCAGACGATCTCATGCAAGAAATGATCGATACCGCTGAGCAGCACACCAAGGAACTCGGAAAGATTGAAGGGTTTTCTGTCGAACAAGCCAAAGAATTGTATGAGATATTGGGTTTAGGTGCCTTGAAATATTTTCTGTTGAAAGTCGATCCTAAGAAAAGAATGCTGTTTAATCCTCAGGAATCCATCGAATTCCAGGGATACACCGGCCCATTTGTCCAATATTCTCACGCCAGGATTGCAGCAATTTTAAGAAAGGCCGACCAACTGGGAGTGAATTACCAAGAGTCTCAATTCTCGGGAATTACCGCTTTGGCAGAATCCGAAACTGCCCTGATCCAAATTCTGAATGATTTTGAGCGAAAAATCAAATTGGCTGGAGAAGATTATTCTCCTGCCGTAATGGCTCAGTATCTTTTTGAATTAGCCAAAGAATACAACAGATTCTATGCAGAGGTCCCAATTTTTCACGAAAAAGATCAGGAAATCCTTAAATTCAGAGTCGCCCTGTCTGCCTTGACAGCCAAAACAATCAAAAAAGGAATGAGTTTATTGGGCATCCTTGTACCAGACCGTATGTAACCATGAAAACACTTCTGCTCATCATCACGATTATCCTTTTCGCTTGCGGAAAAACACTGGAAAGACCAAGTGATCTTCAGGATTTTCACCCAAACTATAATCAGACCATGGAAAGCAATTTTTACGAATTCAAAATGAAGGACATTGAGGGAAAAGAAGTTGATTTCTCAAGTTTTAAAGGAAAAAAGCTCCTCATTGTCAACGTAGCCTCTAAATGCGGATATACCAAACAATACGCCCAGCTTCAGGAATTGCATGAAAACTTTGGGGACAAGGTATTGGTCTTGGGTTTTCCTGCAAACAATTTTGGAGGGCAGGAACCTGGATCCAATGAGGAAATCAAGGCTTTTTGTGATGCAGAATTTGGAGTGACTTTCCCTATGTTCCAGAAGATTTCTGTGAAAGGTTTTGACAAGCACCCACTCTATCGCTGGCTTTCCGATGCCTCTCAAAATGGATGGAACAACGAAGAACCAAGCTGGAATTTTTGCAAGTATTTCATCAACGAAAAAGGTGAACTCGTGAAATTCTTTCCTTCTTCCGTAAATCCTCTGGATGAAGAAATTCTAAAAATGATTGAAGCCTAACAAGAAAAGTTTCCTTGAAAAGTAAGATTACATCCAAAAAAGAAGCCTGGCTGCACGCAGTCAGGCTTCGTACTTTACCACTGGCATTGGCCAGTATTTTTGCAGGTTCATTTTTAGCCGCCTGGAAGCAGGCCTTCCGCTGGGAAATTCTCCTGTTGGCTTCCTTAACCACAATTTTTCTTCAAATCTTATCCAATCTCTCCAACGATTATGGAGATACCGTCCATGGTGCAGACTCTGCGGAAAGACAAGGGCCTGTCAGAGCCGTTCAGTCTGGGCTGATTTCCCTTCCCGAAATGAAAAAAGCCATGTATTTCTTCGGAATTTTATCCCTTGTTTCTGGCCTGCTTCTCATCTATTTGGCAGTGCAGGATCTTCAAATATTTCTGGTTTTTTTGGGTTTGGGACTGGCTGCCATCTGGGCTGCCATCACCTATACCTCGGGGAGCAATCCTTATGGTTACGCTGGTTTGGGTGATCTTTCTGTTTTCGTTTTTTTTGGGTTGCTGGGGGTTTTGGGCACCTTTTTTCTCCACACCCTTTCATTCGATACCAACACGCTATGGATTGCCATTTCGCTGGGATCTTTTAGCACGGCGGTCTTGAACATCAACAATATCCGGGATATAGAATCTGACCAAAAAGCCGGAAAAAGATCGATTCCGGTAAGAATAGGCAGAAAAAAAGCGGTGCAGTACAATTGGGGGCTCTTGGCATCAGGATATTTTTCATTAGTGATTTTTGCCATTTCCACTGGAAATCACCTATCACTTCTGGCAACATTGGCCTGGCCGATCATGATGAAAGTAGGCTATGGAGTCCAACACGCGAAGTCTTCTGCGGAAACAGATCCATATCTGAAAAAAATGGCAATGAGCACCCTACTTTGGGTTATTCTCTTCGGAATCGGATTAATTTTTTAGCAAAAGCTGACGAAAATTCTTTTTCCCTTGGTCAATTTGGCTAATTTGGTAATTAACTAACACCAATAGCTATGATCAAAGTCCTTGTGCCTTATGACTTCTCAGAAACTGCAAATTACGCCCTGAATTTTGCAGTAAGTTTGGCAAAAAATTACCCTCAGGTAGAAATATCACTTCTCCATGTGGTCGAGACTCCTGTTACTACTGGGATGGGAACCATGGGAGGTGGACTGGAATCGGTACCTGCATTTGAGAATCAGGTTTTTTTTATGGAGTTGATTGAAACCAGAAAAAAACAATTCGCAACACTGGAAAAGAAATTCGAGGGATCAGATTTCGGTTTTTCCACTAAAATTTCCATCGGAAATGTCTTCAAGGGAATTTCGGAAACGATCAATGCCCAAAATCCGGATCTAATCATCATGGGTTCCAAAGGTTCATCGGGACTGGAAGAAGTAATTGTCGGCAGCAATACCGAAAAAGTAGTCCGGACGGCAAATTGTCCCGTCATCACGATCAAGGCTGAGACTGATGTGAAGGATATGAAAAAAGTGGTATTTGCCTCTGATTTCCGTGAATCTGACGAGCTGGTAGCCAACCGATTTAAACGAATGCAGAATCTTTTCAACGCGGACTTCTACTTCGTGATCGTCAACACTCCTGGGAATTTTGAGACTACCCGGGAAGCTATGAGCAGAATCAAAGCCTATGTCAAAAAATATAAATTTGAGAATGTCAAAGCTGAAATCTACAACTCCCTTTCAGAGGAGGCAGGAATTCTGGAATTCGCTGATGACATTGATGCAGACTTAATTGCCATGACTACTCATGGTCGCACCGGCTTGATTCATTTGATCACGGGCAGTATTGCCGAAGATGTGGTAAACCACTCCAAACGTCCTGTTTGGACTTACAAAAGATAGGATCATCAGTAAAATAAAATGGGCCGAAAAAACAACGATTGGAAAAAGAGGGACGGAGTCGTTTTCTCCACCAGTGATGATTTTGATTACAATTATTCTGAATCAGAATCTGAAGAAACCCTCCCTCCTGCCCAACAGAAACTTAAAGTCCTGTTGGATAAGAAATCCAGGGCAGGTAAGCAAGTCACCTTGGTGGAAGGGTTTGTGGGACAAGAAGAAGATTTGAAAGAATTAGGAAAACTCCTCAAAAACAAATGTGGTGTCGGAGGCTCTACAAAAGATGGAGAAATCCTCATCCAGGGAGACCATAGAGACAAAGTGCTCCAAGTATTGCTTCAAGCAGGATACGGAGCAAAAAAATCCGGAGGATAAACCAAAAGGCAAAACTCGAGTAAGTTTTGCCTTTTCAATTTTCACTCCCCTTCTATTTCATGGACCAATTCCTGATACCAGGATTCTCCATATTTCCTGACCAAAGCATCTTTTAAAAATCTATACAGGGGTACTTTCAAGCTTTGGCCCAAGTTGCAGGCAGGATCGCATATTTCCCATCGGTCATAATTCAACGCATCAAACTGATCGTATTTCGTCACCCGTATGGGGTACATATGGCAGGAGATCGGCTTTTTGAAGTCCACCTTTCCATCCAAGTAGGCCTGTTCAATTCCGCATTTTAAAATTCCCCTTTCATCATAAAGAGCATAGGCACATTCCCGATTATCTCCTATGGTGGGAGTTCCTTTATCTCCATCTTTATCTATGACCCAAGTCCCTTGTTGTTCTATCACATTTCTGCCTTCCTCTGTCAGGTAATCCTTGACTATTGGGTAAATCTTTTCCAAAATCTCAGTTTCCTCCTCTTCCAGGGGTGCTCCGGCATCTCCTTCTACACAACAAGCCCCCTTGCAAGCCAGCAAATCACAGACAAAATAATTTTCCTTGATATCATCCGAAAGCACTGCATTTCCTACCAAAATCATAATTCTATCATTTTGGACAAAGGTAAGGAAAATGCATCTCCGAATGGTCTGAATGGTACTGGCAAAAAAAAGAACCGCCCCTATCGGAGCGGCTCAACCCAGCACTATGAAGAAAGGCTATTGACCTTTCAAAATAGAGAACAGAGATTGGTTGAATTTGTTTTCAGTGTATGAAAAAAATTTAGATTTTTTTAGAAAATTCATTCGGATCATTCCAAAAACTGATTCGGCAAAAATACCGTACTTTGTAGCGTGCAAGTCGGCTTGCCGCTGTCCCGGGTATTTCCGGGAGAGAGGAAAGTCCGGGCAACATAGAGCGCCATACTTCCTAACGGGAAGGGAACTGGCTGGAGACGGCGAGTTCACAGAAAGTGCCACAGAAAATAAACCACCTTTTGTATTCGGAGCTTGCTCCGAGTCCTCAAAAGGAAAGGGTGAAAAGGTGGAGTAAGAGCCCACCGCCCCGACAGTGATGAAGGGGGCACGGCAAACCTTATGGGTTGAAAGATCAAATAGGCCCCGGGCAAAGAGCTGCTCGTTCGATTTCTTCCGATTGCTATCGGGGGCATTCCGGGGTGGGTAGATCGATGGATCCCGATCGCAAGGTCGGGGCTAGATAAATGGCAAGCCTTTTCTGGATCCAGAAGAGACAGAACCCGGCTTACAGACTTGCACTTTTTTACTTAATTTACAGCATGCCAAAAATTCTGATTATTGACGACGAGCGGTTTATCCGTGCCTCCCTCAAGGAGATTTTAGAATATGAAAAATTTGATGTTTCTGAAGCCCAGGACGGGGAAGAAGGACTTCAAAAAATTAAAGAGGAAGATTTTGACGTAGTGCTTTGTGATGTCAAAATGCCCAAAATGGATGGAATCGAAGTTTTGGATCAAGCAAAGGCTCTAGAGAAATCCCCTCAGTTTATCATGATTTCGGCTCATGGCAGCATCGAAACTGCCGTGGAGGCAACAAAAAAGGGGGCATTCGATTTTATCCCCAAACCTCCCGATTTGAATCGACTTCTCCTGACTGTCCGAAATGCCCTGGAAAAGAAAAATCTGGTTACTGAAACGAAAGTCCTCAAAAAGAAACTCTCCAAAAAATTGGACATGGTAGGCGAATCTCCAGCCATCGCCAGAGTCAAAGATACCATCGAGAAAGTCGCTCCTACCGATGCCCGAGTATTGATCACCGGACCCAATGGTACCGGGAAGGAATTGGTAGCCCATTGGATTCACCAAAAAAGCAACCGGTCTTCAGAACCATTTGTAGCCGTAAATTGTGCAGCCATACCCTCCGAATTGATCGAATCGGAGCTATTTGGGCATGAGAAGGGTGCTTTTACCTCTGCCCATAAGCAAAGAGCCGGAAAATTTGAGCAAGCTCAGTCCGGTACGCTCTTCTTGGATGAAATCGGAGACATGTCCCTTTCTGCCCAATCCAAGGTATTAAGAGCGCTTCAAGAAAATCTGATTAACCGAGTAGGGAGTGATAAGGATATCAAAGTAGATGTAAGGGTCCTTGCCGCTACGAACAAAGACTTAAAAAAAGAAATAGAAGGTGGAAGATTTCGGGAGGACTTATATCACCGGTTGAGTGTTATCTTGATTCAGGTTCCCGCTTTGAAAGACCGAAAAGAAGATATCCCTTTGTTGGTTGAAAAATTTCTGGACGATATCGCGCAAGAAAACGGAGATGTCAAAAAGGGTATCACGAAAGAAGCTCTGGAAAAACTTCAGGAATTTCCATGGACCGGAAATATCCGGGAACTTCGAAATGTAGTGGAAAGACTGGTAATCTTGGGAGAATCAAAAATCAGCCTGGAAGATGTAAAAAAATATGCTGACTATTGAGGTCAGCATATTTTTTAACTATTCGAAGGTACTGTAGTGTTTGCTTTGGCATAAGCCGGACAAGGCTTACTGGAAGCGCAAGCTCCAAGTGCCAAAATTCCAATGACAAGTGCTATTGAGGCAATTCTTTTCATAAATTAATTTTTTAAGCTGATCAAATATGTCCAATAAATTTTAAGATAGCAATTACTGCACCAACAAGTTGCAACCCCGAACTTCAGAATTGTCAAATCGTCCCAAAACTTCAAGCATTCCGTCTGGATCAAATTTTCCCAAGTCCTGTGTTTCTATGAACGAACAGGAATGAAAATTAGCCAAATCAATCACATTTATTCCCCCTTGCGAACGGTTTGACCAGCTTAATGGGTCATTCACATCCCGGAGTTTTACCTGCATGGATACCGGGAGCTTGAACTTCCCTTCACCCAAGGAATAGGCCTGTGACAATAATTCGGTCATTCCGTATTCGGAATGAATGGAAGGTACTTGAAAAAAATTTCGAAGAGTATCATGAAGTTCCTCCCGGATCATTTCCTTTCGCCGGCCTTTCATTCCCCCAGTCTCCATCACCAAAAGTTGATTCATCGGTTCAAATTTTTTCCCGGACTCTGCCAGATCCAAAAGCGCAAAAGTCACTCCCAACAGTAATACTTTTCGATTTCCATGTTTCAATTTGGCCAAAGTAGCCAATAATTCATCCTGGTTATAGAGGTAAAATCCCGAGTAGTCAGATTCAGAATTTTCAATAAAATACTTTGCCATGGCCACCAGGCTACTCCCAGGCCGCTCAAGATATGCTGGCAATAATGCCAACACGTGAAAATCCTTCAGACTGCCAAATACAGATTCAAAAATCCTTCTGGAATGCTCTAAATACCAGGATTCTGACCAATAATAATGCTTGCTTGTAATTGTGCCCGTTGTGCCACTACTCGAATAAAAGCCCTCGAATTCATCAGCATTTCCACAAACCACCTCCCAATCCTTGAAAAATCTAATGGGTAAAAATGGGATTTCATCCAATTTCCTGATTTGGGAAACCTCAATTGATCTAGCCTTGATATATTTCTGGTAAATTGGGTTTGCCTTGGTCTGAAACCTAAATATGTCCAAAGCTAAAGTTTCGAATTCTTCTGATTTTAGATTTCCAACTCTCTCTGAAAAACTTTTGAATTCGTGCATCGTTTTATAGTTTGAGTTTTCCCAAGGAAAAAACTTACCTTACTTTTCGGAAGTAAATTTACCTTTAGCACATGCGATTAAAAAACTATTTAGGATTATTCTTTGTCGTTGCCTTAACGGTCACCTCCTGTATCAGTCCACCGGAAAACTTCCCGAGCACGCCGACGATTTCCTTTTCTTCAATTGAATATGTGCCCACACCAAGTTTGGATTCTCTGATTATCGGAATCAAATTTCAAGATGCCGAAGGAGATTTGGGCCTGTCTCCCACCGATATCAATCCTCCTTTCAATCCTTTAACTTACAAAAGAGATGCTGCAGGCAATTTGATCACCTATTCCAAAAGACCGCCTGAGGCCCCAAGCTACAATCCAATCGATTGGGTCATTGATCCGATCATTAATAACACGATCATCAAAGACACCGTTTGGGTCGAACAAAATGAAAATCAGTATAACATCTTTGTTCGGTTTTATATCAAAAGAAATGGAAGTTTTACGGAGTTCAAATGGCAAAATCCACCCTTCTATACCACATTCAATGGCCGTTTCCCCAGAGTATTGAATACCGAGGAAGGACAGCCCGTAGAAGGAACCATTGAATACAAAATGCTTTCTTCCGGATGGGAGTCTATCTTCAGGAATGACACAATCCGAATTGATGTTGCTATACAAGACCGTGCCCTGAATCGAAGCAATGAAGTTTCAAGTCCGGAAGTGACCTTGAGAAATATCACCAGGAATTAAAAAAAGCGGCAGGGAAAAATCACTGCCGCTTTTCGTTTACCAGAATTTTAAATGGCTGGATATTTTTTCGGATCTGTCTCATGCATCATCCAATAGGCCTTTTCCACCACATCCTCGACACTTGGTTTTGAGAAATAATCCCCATCCGAAGAATAGGCAGGCCTATGGGGCTTAGCTGCTAAGGTTTGTGGTTCGGAGTCCAAATACTTAAACACATCCTGATGATCCAAGACTTGCTGAAGCATAAAGGCTGAAGCACCTCCCGGAACATCTTCATCTGCAAATATCACTCGGTTGGTTTTACGAATGGATTCACCGATAACTCCATGAATATCAAAGGGCAGAAGAGTTTGAACATCTATAACCTCAGCAGAAATACCGACTTCTTCCAATTCCTGTGCGGCTTCCATGACAATTCTACACATACTACCGTAAGTCACCAGAGTTAGGTCAGTTCCTTCTTTCAGCACCTCAGGTTTCCCCATAGGCACTGAATATTGCCCGGTGTTGTGAGGAAGTCTTTCCTTCAATCTGTAGCCATTGAGGCATTCAATGACAATTGCCGGCTCATCCGATTGCAACAGGGTTTTATACATCCCAGCGGCCTGGGTCATGTCCCTGGGTACGCATACAATCATCCCACGAAGAGTCGAAAGAATCATTCCCATCGGTGATCCCGCATGCCAAACTCCCTCCAGGCGGTGCCCCCTGGTCCTTACAATCAATGGCGCTTTTTGACCTCCTTTGGTTCTGTATTGCAGAGAAGCCAAATCATCCGAAAGCATCTGCAGGCCATATAGCAGGTAATCCAAATATTGTATTTCAGCTACAGGTCTTAACCCTCTCAGGGCAGTTCCAATTCCCTGACCAATAATGGTACATTCTCGAATCCCGGTATCGGTCACACGCCATTCCCCGTGCTTTGCCTGCAAGCCAGCAAAGGCCTGGTTTACATCTCCGATTTTTCCCACGTCTTCACCAAAAGCAAAGAATCTGGGATCGTTCTCAAGGGTGTGATCGAAAAATGCCTGCAGAATTTCCCGTCCATCTACTAATGGAGATTTATCATCTATTTGAGCAGGGACTTCTTCAATTTTCAGTGCTGACCAAGGGGATTCGCTATACAGATGACTGCTGTATCGGTCATGGTTTTTCTTTTGCTGCGACTCATACCAAGCCTTGATCTTCGACCTGGAAGCTTCAGAATCGGATTTTGACAGCATCAGGGCCTTACGGACTGAGCTGATGGCATCCTTTCGAATTGGATTTATGGTTTTGCCTAAGTCCTCAGCAAGCTGGGCCAGCGCAATTTTTTGTCCACTGGACTCGGCCAGTTCCTTGATCAGAACAACGGCTTCTTGGAGTTCAGTTTTGATTTCTCCTGAAAAATTGGACCAAGCAGCTTCTTTTTGTTTTTTGACGTTGACTTTTTCCTCTGCGTCAATTTTGTCCAGCTCCTCCTCTGAGGCAATTCCATTGGCTAAAATATACTCCCGGAATTTCTTGATGCAATCCCATTCTTTCTCCCACTGAAGCCGCTCTGCGGATTTATACCGTTCATGAGAACCGGAAGTGGAATGCCCCTGGGGTTGAGTCATTTCTTCCACATGAATCAAAACCGGAACATGCTCTTTTCTAGCCAGTCTTCCTGCAAACTGGAAAGCTTCCATTAAGCCTTCATAATCCCAGCCTTTTACCTTCAAAATCTCAAAACCATTCTCCGTATCCGTTCTCTGAAATCCTGACAAAATCTCTGAAATACTTCCTTTGGTGGTGTGGTATTCTTGTGGAACTGAAATTCCAAATCCATCATCCCAAACAGAAATTACCATCGGAACCTGAAGAACACCGGCGGCATTGATCGATTCAAAAAACATTCCTTCTGAGGTAGAGGCATTACCGATGGTACCCCAAGCGACCTCATTCCCCTGGTTAGAAAACTGCTTGAGTTCGCTCAGCCCTGGGTTCTCCCTAAAAAGCTTGGACGCATAAGCCAAGCCCAACAATTTGGGCATTTGAGCAGCTGTAGGGGAAATATCAGCTGCAGAATTATACATTTTGGTCAAATCTTTCCAAGAACCATCTTCCGAGATGGATCGGGTAGCAAAATGCCCGTTCATCAGTCGGCCGGCGCTGGCAGGATCCGCCTCCACACTGGTGTGGGCATAGAGCTGGGCAAAATACTGCTGCACCGTAAGCTCTCCCAAGGCCATCATGAACGTCTGGTCCCGGTAATATCCTGAACGAAAATCACCTAACTGAAAAGCTCTAGCCATGGCAATCTGGGCCAACTCTTTCCCGTCTCCGAAAATTCCGAATTTGGCCTTTCCCATGAACACTTCCTTTCGGCCCATAAGGGATGCATGCCTGCTTCTGACAGCAACCCTAAAATCTTCTAACACATCAATGCTCCGTAATGAGGAAGTGTTTTCCTTTTCCTGTGATTTAATGTTCATATAGGGTAATTTACTTAAAGTTACTTTGGGTCTTTATTTGGGTTATTCCAAAAATAACCAAAAACCTTTGACCAACAAAAAACATAGAATTTTGATTTCCATCTAAAATTTTGAAAAAATATTTAAAAATCGTATTTAACAATATTTTATTTTGATTTTATCAAAATTCATAATTCTTCCTACTCCAAAATGAAATTCACGGTTTTACAATATTTATTTGAGTGCAGAAAAAAAAATTCAAAATTTTTATTTTTTAAAATTGAATTTTTAAAATTTTATCTACCTATTTCAAAAATAAACAAATAACATTCTGATTTTAGAGATAAAACCAAATCAATACAGAATACTATTTCCTATTTGCTGAAACTGAGGTTGCTCCTTGTTATCTTTGCGCACACTAAGAATCAGAATATTTAAAAACCCAAACAGAATAAGCCATGATAATAGGTGTTCCAAAGGAAATTAAAAACAACGAAAACAGAGTCGCTTTGACTCCGGCAGGTGCCAAAGAATTGGTTAAAAGAGGACATTCCGTATATGTTCAACACTCCGCCGGTGAAGGTAGTGGATTCATGGACGAAGAATATGAAGCTGCCGGTGCTCAGATTCTTCCAACCATCGAAGATACCTACGCAATCGCGGAGATGATCATGAAAGTGAAGGAGCCCATCGAGCCTGAGTACAAGCTGATCAAAGAAAATCAATTGTTGTTTACCTATTTCCACTTCGCATCATATGAGCCGTTGACCAGAGCAATGGTAGATAGCAAAGCGGTCTGTCTGGCCTATGAGACGGTAGAAAAAGCAGACCGAAGCCTTCCTCTGTTGGTTCCTATGTCCGAGGTAGCCGGACGAATGGCAATTCAAAAAGGAGCAAATTACCTGGAAAAACCTCTTGGAGGACGTGGAATTCTTTTGGGTGGAGTACCGGGTGTGCTTCCTGCCAAAGTTTTGATCCTTGGCGGTGGAATTGTGGGAACTCAAGCGGCTTGGATGGCAGCAGGTTTGGGTGCAGATGTAACAATCATGGACGTTTCCCTGCCCCGAATGAGATATTTGGCTGACGTCATGCCGGCCAATGTGAAGACCATGATGTCCAACGAATACAATATCCGTGAAATGATCAAGCATGCTGACCTGATTGTAGGTGCTGTGTTGATTCCAGGAGCAAAAGCTCCTCACTTGATCACTCGGGACATGCTGAAAGATATGAAGAAAGGTACCGTCTTGGTGGACGTAGCTGTTGATCAGGGTGGCTGTATTGAAACCTGTAAACCAACCACGCACGAAAATCCAACTTTTGTGATTGACGATGTGGTGCATTATTGTGTAGCCAATATGCCAGGAGCAGTTCCTTATACCTCAACGCTTGCCTTGACTAACGCTACCCTTCCCTACGCGATGCAATTGGCGGATAAAGGATGGAAGAGAGCCGCTCAGGAAAACCCTGATTTGGTTCCAGGCCTAAATGTCATCAATGGGGAGATCGTTTACAAAGCTGTAGCAGACGCTTTTGACATGCCATACGCTATGGTGGAGAAATATTTGGCTTAATCCATCCCTACACCTAAAAAAAATCCCGTCAAAATTGACGGGATTTTTTTTTAGGATTCATCTCCAAATATCTCTTTGACTACCCAGCCCTTGCCCCATTCATCTTGTTCCTTCTCAGACCAAAGCTCCGGGAAAAATATTACTTTTTGAAATCGAGGCGGAAGATATTTCTGCCAATTGGTTCCCCCGGTAGCGGCAATATCCTCAGGATCCCGTTGAAGATACCTCACTGCAGATTTGTAGTGGGCCAATGGCCAGTATACATTTGCTTTTAAATCAAACTTCCGCATCATCTCTGTCAGTTCTTGACTGGGAGTCTCTAGCTCCATGTATTTCTGCCAAATGTTTTTTCTCCGATAGTCCTCAATGAGGGATTTGAGCTCTTTTCCATACTTCAGTTCGAAATTTTTCAGTGTCAGGGTCTTTTCACCCGTAGCCAATTCGATCGCCCCCTGTTGCCAATACAGGTTTTCAAACAAGTCATCCGCGGGACTGTGATAGTCAAACCCACCCCTTTTGGCCAACTCCACCAGATGAAATGCATCTGTCGCCATCAATTCAATTTCTCTAAACTGCGCACTTTGAAAACCCGAAGAAGGCAATAAAGACATCCTGAATTTCAAAAACTGCTCGCGCTCCATCCCTTTCCACATCATCGCAAAGGAACTGATCAAGTGATCGAAATACATCAGGATTCTTTCTAACCTGATGATGAAAAACTCCTCCTCCAAGGGATTTTGGTTTGCTATCTGCTCCATCTCCGAGATAATCAATTTGAAATAGAGCTCAGTAATCTGGTGATAGATGATAAAAATCTTCTCATCCTTGAAGCTGGTTTTTGGCTGCTGAAGAGAAAGCAACACATCCAGATTGATGTATTCCCAATACGTCAGGTAATCGGCATAAAGCAAGCCCTCCAGGTAAGAAACCATATCCTGGCCTGAGGCTTTAAACTTATCCTGAAGCTGTTGCAATTTTTCTAAAACCTTAGGATCAAACTGGGACTCGTTCATGGGAATTTTTAAGAAAAAAGGTAGTTTTTTAAGTGCCAAACTCCTTAATTTCGGAGGCTCGCTGGCAATTGGAAGCGACAAAAATGAATCATTCTGACAAATAAACCAAAATAACTATGGACGCTATTTCGATCCAGAAATCTTTGAAACAGGACACTTTTGAGGGCGTTGACTTTCTGGACTTGGATGACTTGTTGACCGAGGAGCACAAATTGATTCGAAGCTCTATCCGAGATTTTGTCAAGAAGGAAATTTCCCCCTATATCGAAGATTGGGCTCAAAAAGCTCATTTTCCCTATGAAATCGTGAAAAAATTCGGAGAGGTCGGAGCTTTTGGCCCCCAAATACCGGAGGAATATGGAGGGGGCGGTTTAGACTACATTGCCTATGGACTGATCATGCAGGAGATTGAGAGAGGAGACTCCGGAATGCGGTCCACTGCTTCGGTTCAGGGGTCTTTGGTGATGTACCCGATTTATAAATTTGGCTCGGAAGACCAGAGAAGGAAATTTCTTCCCAAGCTAGCCAGTGGAGAAATGCTGGGCTGTTTTGGGCTTACCGAGCCAGACCATGGCTCAAATCCCAGCGGAATGGTGACCAACTTTAAGGATATGGGAGACCATTATTTGCTCAATGGGGCTAAAATGTGGATTTCTAATTCCCCCAAAGCCGACATTGCTGTGGTCTGGGCCAAAAATGAAGAAGGAAGAATCCATGGCCTGATTGTAGAAAGGGGCATGGAAGGCTTTAGCACTCCAGAAACCCACAACAAATGGTCATTGAGGGCATCCAGCACCGGGGAATTGGTGTTTGACAACGTAAAAGTACCCAAGGAAAATCTCCTTCCCGGTAAATCAGGATTGGGAGCTCCGTTGATGTGCTTGGACTCCGCCCGGTTTGGGATTGCATGGGGAGCAATTGGAGCGGCGATGGATTGCTACGAATCTGCCAGAAGATACTCTTTGGAAAGAATTCAATTTGACAAACCGATTGGAAGTTTCCAGCTCGTCCAAAAGAAACTCGCCGAAATGCTGACCGAGATCACCAAAGCCCAGCTTTTGGCCTGGAAAGTTGGAAAAATGCTGAATGAAGGAAAGGCTAAAACCGTTCATATTTCCATGGCCAAAAGAAACAATGTGGAGATGGCCTTACACATCGCCAGAGAAGCCCGGCAAATTCACGGAGGAATGGGGATCACCGGAGAATATCCGATCATGCGACACATGATGAACCTGGAGTCCGTGATCACCTACGAAGGAACCCATGACATTCACCTCTTGATCCTTGGAAATGAAATCACCGGCATCCCGGCTTTCAAATAAATACCAAAGGCCTCTGAAAATCAGAGGCCTTTGGTTTTAAAAATTAATATTTTTTTGGATTTTCCATCATCTGCCGGACATCTTCCGGATCGGTTTTTTCTTTTCCCGTGAGCAAATAAATAATCATCCCTGCATCGGAAGGGTCAAATTCATCTCCTTTTTGGGCCGCTTCCAGTCTGGAATACAACCATTCCCACGAACCTTTGGAAAATGGCTTTTTATCCTTCGCCGGAGAATTCTTCATCCAATCATATCTTTTACGGTCAGCCCTAAGCCCCTCATAATCTTCTCCCCCATTTTGATCGGCAATATGATCCAGCTGTAAACCTTTCCTTTCAAAATTCTCTTTGATTTTTTCCCATGTCCATCCCGAATGATTTTCCCAATCATAGGGCTTGTCAGCATGCTCGTCATTCCAGGTGGAATGCGAAATCAACCTTACATATTTCAATTTCGTGGAATCTGCCTCATTGAGAGCCGTGCCGATGATTTCCATGGGACCGGCAGCGATGATGGTCAAAGGATCCTTTGCTGAACTTTCATTGATTTGGGTCGCCAATTCGATGATGGCAAAGTTTTGAGCAGTCACCGCCTCAATGAATTTGGTTTTTTTGAATCCGAATGTTTTGGCTCCAATGAAAGCACTTTCCCGCATTTGTTCGGCGGCACCTGGTTTTTCTTTGTTCGAACCCCAGATATGGTCACTGAAAATATAAACAGTCAATTTGTCCTGAAGTCCATTTGCTGCCAATAATGCTAAGGTCAAGGGAGTTGCAGCCCAATCGTCCTCGTCGTGTTCATTCCCATCAGAGGATATGGCTATCCTGCCAGTATAGAAAGGAATAGACTGTGAAAAGGAGGTGAATTGGGATGAAAAAAAAGCAAAAAAGGAAAGTAGGAGAAGTTTTGTTTTTAACATAAGTTGACACTATTGAATCACTAATTTTCCGGTAAACGAAGCTTGGTTGGGTCCGAATACCCAGACTAAATACGTCCCTTTGGCCAAATCGTTCAGGTACAATTCTAAGACATCCGTCTCAATTCTCAACCAAGAAATTTGAGAACTCACCTCTTTTCCTTCCGCATTAAAGAGATTTAGCTCAAATTCTTCCCCACCAAACATGTCGATGGACAGCTGGATTTTGGTGGAATTGGAAGCCGGGTTTGGATAGATTTTAAGCACTCCAGGATTTTTTACCCACTTATTCCCCAAGCCTGCGATCGTCATTGTCACAGCGGACAACATCGCCTTACACCCTCCTGATGAAGTCAACTCTACCGAATACTCTCCCATCCTATCCACTTCAAGAACACGGGTTGTTTTACCTTCCAGTTTTTCTCCATTTCTGAACCACTGGTAAGTAAATGTCCCTTCCGGAGCACTAAGCTTGTTGCCATCCACTTTGATCTCACCACTTGGTTTGGGGTTAACCTTTACCTCAAAATTCTGAGATTCCGAGAGACAGCCTCCTGAGTAGCGAATTACCGCATGATAAACTCCAGGTTCTCCAGTCTCCAAGGTTTTACTGGTCTGCCCAGGGACTTCGACTCCATTTCTTCTCCATCTCACCACTTCAAAGGAGGCCGTTGAGGAAAGCTCTAGCACAGATTTTTCACCTTGGCATATTTCTTTTTTCCCGGAAATCTGGACTATCTGAGCTTCTTTTCTTTTCACCTTCACAATAGCAATAGCCTCCGTTACGTTTCCGGACTGATCCTCAGCACGAATGGCCACCGCTATTTCTTTGCCTACATCTTCACAGGAAAAACCGGATTTGCTGATGGTTAAGGATTTGAGGGTGCAGTTGTCCTTACTTAATTCCAGAATTTGGTTGGGAGTGATTTCAGCTATTCCAATCGCCACATCGAGTTCAAGTTCAATAGTCTTCGGAATCAAAACAGGTTTGATCTTATCCCTGACCAAAACCACAATTTCTCTTTCCCAAGTCTGCCCTTCTGCATTTCGAATAATCAGTTTTATCCTCTTTTCTCCTAAATCCGAACAGGTAAACAATTGCTGGCTGAGCTCAAAAGTCAACCCAGCACTCTCGAAAGGCCATTGTGTAAACACCTGAGAAATAGCAAGCTCAGCTTTACCCTCTTCTCCGAGGTTCAATTCAATCAGTTCTTTAAGTTCTGGAAATGGAAATTCAGACAGGGAAATTTCCAATTCCTGAGACAAAACAGTACAGCCTGAGGAAAATCTCAATAAGGCTTGATACCTTCCGGGCTTATCGGTGACATATACTTTACCCTTCGCTTCTGGGATTACCACAAAATTTCTTGTCCATTCCACCACTTCAAACGGCAATTCTTCTCCCAAAACCAAACCCACTGTCCCTCCTTCAAATAGCTGGCCGGTCTTTGACAAAGAGACCTTCTGAGATTCTATTGAGCTAAGGAACACTTCCACCAGTTTGGATTCGGTATTTCCTGAAAAATCAATGGCCGTGACGATGATTTCATGAGGCAAATCCAAATCCCCACAGGTAAATCTGGATTTGTTGATTTCCAATGATTTTATCCCACAGTTGTCCGAAAGGGAGGCCACAAACAATTCCGGATTGATTTCCAATACTCCTTTGGTCTTGTCGAAAACCAAGGAGGGACGCTTGACTTCGAGAATAGGCTTGGATGTATCCTTAATTTCAACCAAAACGACCTTGGTCCAGGATTCCCCTTTCGCATTGGTCACCTTGACCTGTACCTCTTTTAATCCGGTATTTTCGCAAGAATACACAGGGCCCAAAGAATACTCTGCAGTCCAATCCGGTTGAGGTTCATTTTGGAGATAATTTTTCAGGGATGTCTCCGCTTTGCCATCGGCCCCGATCTCTACCAAAATTTTCTCTTTGAATACAGGTACAACCGTCTCCTCCCCTAGTTCAACCATGACTCGAACCCTATCCTCGTAAACTCTTCTTTCGATCCTTTCCAGATCGTAATTCTGATTCATTACCGGAAAAATGTAAACCGGATCGAAATCTATTTGAGCAAAATATTTATTTCCGTCTTTGATCCGGGTGAGATTGACTTCCAAATGTCCGTAGTGCTTCCCTCCATCTACCAAAATAGGAACGGAACCTGAAGTATTCCAAACCTCCGGTGAATTCAGATCTGCAGTCCATTTGGAATAGGGATTGTAATTCAGGGGATTCAAAGGATTGTTTATCCAATCTCTTTTCACCCCTCTCATCCCATCTCCAGCCAGTCCAACATCATAATACAATACTCCTTTCCCATCCGAATTTTCATCTACAAAGCTGCGCTCAAATAGTTCATCATGCCCCGAAAGCACAGCAATGACTCCATATTGCTCAAAAAGCGGATGAAGGACTCGGAGGGGAGTTCCCCCCTGACCTGTGGAAAGCTCATGATTCATGGGAACTCCATGTTCTCCAGAGGCAAAGGGTATGTGGTGAAATTGCACAAATACCAATCTCTTTTCTTCCTGAGCGGACTTCAAATTGGTTTCCAGCCAAATGTATTGGGCAGTTCCGGGGCCAAATCCGGATAAATCTGTTCCTCCTGCCGCCTGATAGTCAGCGAGGGTATAATTTTCCTGGGTATCGGTTCCGGGACCATTGTATTCTTTCCCTTTCAGTTTTTGATCCGCTGGATAGTCGCTCCTTTTCTCTTCTGGGGTTCCATTGTTGGAGTCCAAGGTCAAAATGGTCACCGGCCCAAAGTCGGTCCGGTAATAGCTTTGACGATGCTTTTGTAGAGGGTCTTCCGAAGGAATTTCAAAAAATGTATGGAATCTGGACCGGCCTAAAATGGGATTGAATGTACCGCGTTCATTGAAACCATAACCGCCATTGTAGGCTCCAAAAGTCTCCCAATTGCCCAAAGCCGGAACCACCGGAAACTTGGTAAATATTTGGTCAAATTCCCCGGCGGTATGCCTCCAAAATTCATCCCAAGCTGGCATGTAGCCACTCCCTTGGACCAAATCTCCCGGCATCACCACGAAATCTGGTTTTCTTTCGCGAATGACTTTGAGATTTTCAGCAAACCCTTTTTGTTCGGTTAAAAAATAATTGGGAATCTCAAATCCCTCTTCTGTGGTCGTCCCGAATTTTTGCTTCCACAATGCAGGAGTCGAAAAGGGCCGAATCAGAGGATTTCCTGGATAATATGCCCGATGATTTACCCGCCCAAAAGGCTCGGTTTCAGAATCTGCCAATGCCACAAACCTGATTTTTTCCCAATTTTTGGGATCTGGACCAGTTTTGAATTGGGAGATGAATTTCTGACCACCCAAGGATACCTCATAGGTAAGAGTTTGATTGAATGGACCGGTAAATTGATATTCATACCGAAAATATTTCTCTGCTCCAATCCAATTTTGACCTTCCAGACCTGAAATGACCTGATTTTTTTCCGGTGAGGTATAGTACAAATTAGCCTGCTCCACACCCAATACATCTGAAGAAAACAAAACAATCCCATCTGAATTTTTGATCAGAATGGAAGATCCTAACCCAGAGGAGGAAAACCATCTGATTTGAATCAAATTGTTTTTTCCGACCTGCAGGTAAGGGAATATCCTAAAATTGGTTTGGGCGGATGCCGAAAAAGAAAAGGAAGTACACAGGAAAAAAAGAATCAAAAAATGGGCTTTGCTTTTCATGGGATTAAAATTTACTCAATTCTACTCTTCAGCACAATCAATTGAACAGGATTCACCGGGTCATTACTAAAAATGTAAATATTCCGCTGATCTATTCCTTTTCTCCCGATGGGATCAAAGGTCAAGGACAATTCCATGCTTTCTCCGGGTGCTAGGGTATCTTTTGGAGCTTCGATAACCAGACAATCACAATTGCCCTGAATCTTTCTTATTTCCAACGTTGTTTTTCCAGGATTTGACAAGGTAACTGTTCTTCTCACTACAGTCTTCGAGCTGATTTCCCTGAGATCAATTTCTTTTTGGGCAATTTTCAATTGGGCTACTTCATCCAAGCTGGATTTTTGAACCGGAGGAAAGTACTCAAACAAATCCGCAATGATTTCCAGAGTTATTCCACTTCCATCCACATTTTCCCAATAAACCGGAACCTCGTCTTCAAAAAAACCCAGATCTCCTTTTCTAAAACTACTTTCATATCGAATCCGAAAAAGTCCTCTTTCCTGAGGTCTGACAAACTGCTGAACCTGTTCGACCCAAATATAGGAAGGGGTCTCTGCACGAAATGCCCCTTGGTCCAGTAACTTCTCTCCAAAGTTGAAAAACTCAACGTACTTGATTTTGGGCTCATTGTCAAAAACCTCCCCCATATTAATTTTCTTCAGCCTAAAGCCCAGATTTCCCATTCGTGCAGGGTAAGCTTTTTTGGGATCTGACGGATAGGGAATCGATATTCCCTCCAAAAACAAGGAGTCCACGGAATCATGAAGATTCCCCTTGACAATAACTAGTTTAGAAAAGAATCCAGCAGCAGAACTCGGATCAAAAGAAACCTGAACCTTGCCAGTTTCCCCGGGCTTAAGGGTATCTTGGGTATATTCCACGGTGGTACAGCCACACTCCAAAATTACTTCTTCGATAAAAAACAGGGAATCTTGGGTATGGGTGAATTCAAAGACCGCTTCCTGCATCCCTTGTTCTTCCAAAATAGTCCCCAAATCTATCCGGTTGACTTTCCAAATCAGGTTGGGGACAGACGGCTGCTGAGCTTTCGCGCCAAAGGAAAGTAGAATGGAGATAAGGATGGAGAATATAAATCTGGTGCTTGGGTTCATGATTGCAAATAACAACTATTTTTCCCCTTAAGTATAGCTTCAAATCCTTAATTTGCGCCAAATTTCAAGAAATGGCAAGAGTATTAACAGGAATCCAAAGCTCAGGAAGACCTCACTTGGGGAATATTTTGGGGGCTATTGTCCCTGCAATTCAATTGATTGAGCAGAACAAAGAAGAGGAATCCTTTATTTTCATCGCAGACTTTCATTCCCTGACTTCTACCAAGGATGGGGAGCTCAGAAAACAAAATACCCTGGCTGTGGCAGCAGCTTGGTTGGCTTTTGGACTGGATATCGAAAAGACCATTTTTTATCGACAGTCTAGAATCCCTGAAGTCACCGAATTGACTTGGTATCTGAATTGTTTTGCACCCTATCCAATGCTGGCCAATGCGCATAGTTTTAAGGATAAATCATCTCGCTTATCTGAAGTCAATGCTGGGATTTTCATCTATCCTGTCCTCATGGCCTCTGATATCTTATTGTATTCGGCTGATTTGGTCCCTGTGGGAAAAGACCAGCTCCAACATCTTGAAATCACCAGGGACATTGCAAGTGCTTTTAACAGGATTATGGAAGAAGAAATTCTCACCATGCCTGAGGCGAGAATAAGTGAGGAGGTCATGATCATCCCAGGGATCGACGGTCAAAAGATGAGCAAATCCTACCAGAACATCATTGACATCTTCCTTCCGGAAAAGGAACTGAAGAAAAATGTAAATGCCATCATTACGGATAGCACTCCATTGGAAGAGCCCAAAGATCCGGATGCCTGTACCGTCTTTAAATTATACAGCCTATTGGCAGGACAAGATCAAATTGCCCAAATGAGAGCGAAATACCTCGGAGGGAATTATGGCTATGGACATGCCAAAAAAGAATTGCTTGGATTGATTCTGGACAAATTTTCCAAGGAAAGAGAAACCTTCAGTTATTTCATGAATAACCCCGAAGAAATAGAAAATCGACTTGCTGCAGGAGAAGAAAAGGCAAGAAAAGTGGCCTACCAGCTTCTCAACAAAGTCCGGAAAAAATTAGGATTCCTTTAAATCGATAAAGCCCGATATAATTCGGGCTTTATCGGTTTAAAATCCATTTCGGATCGTATCGGCAATTTCTGCCAATTCTTCCTGGCTCAATTTCAACTTGGGACGCGTGAAATTAATATCATCCATGGTTTTGAGCGGAACCAGATGAATGTGGACATGAGGAACTTCCAAGCCAATCACCGCCACCCCGATTCGGGTACATTTGACCGTCTTGTCCATGGCTTTGGCTACTTTTTGTGCAAAGAGATGTAATCCAGCCAAATCATTGGGTTCCATGTCGAAAATGTAATTCACTTCCTTTTTTGGGACTACCAGCACGTGGCCTTTGACTAAAGGCATGATGTCCAAAAAGGCGATGTTCTGCTCGTCTTCCGCGACAATTTGGGCGGGAATTTCTCGATTGATGATTTTGGTGAAGATGCTAGCCATAGCTTGAATATAAAAAAATCCCGGCGGTCGACCGGGATCCAAATTTGTTTTAATAAGAAATTTCGAGGATTTCGAATTGAAGT